>JABMRO010000556.1 GCA_013202635.1 Planctomycetota bacterium | reverse complement strand
ACTAAGGGTTTGCTCAGGGTTTTATTAGGTTCGCAAAATTTGGTTTCTTTATCAGGTTTTTGGAGCCGTTCAAGAGTACATCTCTGGCAAATCTTCGTCGGGACCTATTATCCCTGCTTTGATACAAACAGCTCGGGTCTGTGCTGCCAACCCCCGGTCGATTATTTCTTTGATCTTGGGTTTTCTAAGGTTCTCATAGGCTTGCTGGTGGGCACACTTGATGCTGTATCCTGCTCTCCTGGCTGCTTCCGAGCCCTTCGGGCATTTCAAATACTCCTTGATAAAGCTACGCTGTTTCACGGTAAAGCTCCCGGCTTCCAGTTCCTCTGCAATCTCACTTTTTATCAGTTCATAATCGCTCATAACGATTCCCCATTACTCTGCTCACTCACTTTTTTTACTTTGAGTTGTGTTTGGACTAAAGCTTTTATCGCTGCTTTGATATGCTCCGGCAGTTCCGGCCAGACCTTGACAAGCTGTGCCAAATCGGGGTATATTTGCAGTAAATTGTCCAAGCTGGTGGACAAGACAGGATTGCTGTTTTCCGTAAGTCGTTTATTTTTAACAGCTTTTGAATTGTTGTTAAGGGGTTCGAATCCCCTTAGGGCTATTAGCTAAACGCTGAAAATTTAAACCCTTCCGCTGTCTGAGCGCTTACACTTTCATACCGGATATGGTCGTTTCAAATGCTATAGCACCATCAACAACCCCCTGTACGCTTGTTGTAACATGGGAGGTGTTTTTACGTCGTTTGAATTTCGTGATATGTCCGAGCAGATACAATCTTTGGCCCGGTTCAACAACGGAGCGGAACTTCGCTGAATTGATACCGGCAAAACCAACAAAACCTTCCAGTTCATAAATGTGCTTCATAAAAAAGCTTGAAAGCTGGGCTGCCGCCTCAACCATTATTACGCCGGGCATCAACGGCCGACTCGGGATGTGACCGCGAATCCAGAATTCGTCCTCTGTTACATCCTTGTAGCCCAAAATCAAACGTTTGTCCTTATCACACCAAAGGATGCCATCAAGCTGCTGCATCTCAAATCGCTGAGGATTTACTTCACAAATTGCTTCTCTGTCGAATACAGGTTTGGCCTGAAGATCTATTGACGATAAATCAAATAATAAGGGAGGGGGCATTGTCGTCCTTAAAAAAAACCTTCCGCGCTTTCGTATTGCGTATTACCTCACAACTGTTCATACGCAAATACTCCACTACACACCACGCGCAACGTACGATGCACAATTAGACAAGTATTTACAAATAATTGTGACGGTTATTGTGCGGATCTGATTTCAAGAACTCGGTTGCGAACAACTTGAGAAGCCTGCTTGATTTTCTGCATTTGCTTGCGAACCCGGGTTCCTGCCGCCTTGTTTCCGCCCTCGGCCTTGCTGATGTCGTTTTCAATTTCAGTAACCAGCATTTTCAAGTTTTCATACTCTTGCATTTAATATTCCTCCACTTTGGGGATTAAAATTGCCGTTTTTTCGGTTAGAATCGATAAAAACTTAACTGTGTATTACAGATTTGTCAAAGAAAAATGTCTTTTTTTTAAAAAAAACGATATTTATTTTTTCGCAATTTGAAGGGTTTTCATGTCATTCCGGGCATTAGAGAAACCGGAAAAGCCTCACAAAACGAAGCATCAGCCTCTCAGGCCGTCATTTTTTTGTCAGTTCTGCGACTCTCTGACCGCGACGCCGACACTGTTGCTCTACCCGCTGGTCGGGCTTACTAATGGAAACCGGCCCGTAGTGGTCACCATTAGGGTCGCCCTGTACCACCATGCCGCAGATAAGCATCGCCTCTAATATACTCATAATCGTGGTCTCATTACCACCGCCGATATTTGCCGAACTGGTAAACGCCGCCCCCACCTTGCCGTCAAGCTTGCCGTGCCTGCCTACCAAATCATCTATCAAACGCTTAATCTGCGCCGCCATCTGGCCATAATATGTTGGAGAGCCGATAACTATTGCATCATAACTGAACACATCTTCAGCTTCTACATCGCTGATGGACTTGCATTCGGTCGGCAAATCAGTCTCATTCATAGCATTGGCTATTATCTGGGCCATCTCTTTGGTATTACCTGTTCTTGAGTAATAGACAACTATTCCCTTTGGCATTTGTGCCCTTTCTACTTATGTTTTTGGTCATTGCAGGTCTTTCGCTTTGATCGGTACAAAATCCGCGATGCAATCCAAAATACAAGGTTGCGAAATTGCCATACCGCATCAATTTAACCTGGTTTATTCCTAATTGCTGCGGGACTTCACAGGCTTCGCAATGACAATGTATTTTGTCCCTTTCTTTAGCTGAGATTATCTCCGGCTCATCGGCGCAGATACATAAGTTTTTCCGGTAGAGGAACGTTGTTGCCGAAGTTATCCTCGCCATATCCGGACTCCGCTAATAGCTCTATATCAGCCAGTACCCGCTTGTCCCCAATAAACGTTGTGGTCAACTTAGCGTCCACATCTATCTTACCCATTGCCAGCAGCCGGGTTATTTCGTGAATAACCTTCTCAAGCAGAGTTCCTTCCTTTCCAGTTGGCTCCTCCGGCAACTGTAGAGGCTGCTCGTACAGAATTAGTTTCCCTCGCTCTGCCAACATCAGTACAACACTCCGAACGACTGGATCTATATTGCTCTGGCCTGCCTGTTCCAACTCCTGGACAAGCTTAAGATGAACGATTTCCGAGGCCAGCCACCGTCGTTTTTGCGCATTTATCTTTTCGTTGGCGCGGAACAGCTCCAGCGGCGAGCTGGCATCGTAAATCTCCTCATCCATCTGCATCCGAATCTCACTCCCATAGTGCTGAACAAGCTTGGAAATCATAGTGGATGGGCGAACGTGGAAGCCGCGATACGGAGGAACGGACACCTCGACCCGGCCAACCTCGGCGTAGCGCTTGAGCATTCTTTGACACAGATGTTCGGCACAGTCAATGTACATACTAATGCTCGTAACCGAGTAATTCATCAGTACTCCCAGCAGCTCCTTGGCTTTTACCAGTGGCTCAAACCGGGTTGGCGAATCGCAAAGTTCCTTATTTACATGCCGCTCGTAATAGTGAGCAAACGATGTGGCCGTTTTCAGTAAATGAAAGACAACACTTATATGGCCCCTCAAAACAGGCAGGTCTGTATCCAGATCTTCTGCTTCAGTGCCGGAGACGTAGGTATCGTACAGTGACTGAAGGTTGTGAAATCGAAGCTCGAGGCTTCGCAGCTTTTCCTCACTGATTGAGCCCAGGACATAGGAAGCATACTCTTGAGGCTTAGCCTGACTGGCAGCACGAACATCTTTACTTTCAGCAGCCAGGTTCAAAAAGGCAGTGGCAAGTAAAGTTACTGTCTCCGAGACTGTTTCTATCCTGCGCGTCCCGCAGTCGTGTGGCAGCCTGCCGGCCGGCAGCTCTTCTGTGTAAGATTTTTTACGCAAACTTCCCTGCGGAATAGTAAGGCCAAGATGTTCGGCCCTGGCGACCATTTGCTTTGCTGCCCGAGAAAGTATGTCGCCGGTAAACTCAAGTGCTTCTTCTGTGGCCTTGACGAAATCACGATCAATCGGCAAAAGCCGATACGCAGGCAATGAGTGTTGAATGTGGAGCAGTTCGTAACTTACGTCAGAAAAAAGCTTCATTGTCGCCGTCAGTGACCTGAACGAACACCAGCGGCAGCTATTGCCTGCATCGTAGGCGTCAAGAAGCTCCTCAATCTGCATAGATTGCGAAAGCAATTGGCCCAGAAACGGACGTATCATAATTTTATCGTTCGATTTGCACTCTGACAGGTAGCACGCGAGGCCAAGAAATATCCGGGCACGTTTTGCTATCAACTTCTGAAAAGCTTTATCAGCAATTGTTACTGAAACCATATTATTTTCGTTCACCCTTTTTCTTTGACGGCAACGGCATTATCTCCGGCTCATCGAAACCGGCGGGTATCTTAAAATCGAAAACCTTCTGGTCTATTGTTCCATTAACCTTCGGCTTGAGAAATTTTATCTCGTGAATATCCTCTTCACTTGTAACGGCAACTACCTTTGCCGGCATGCCTAATTTCTTATCAATCCAGAAATCGATAGATAAATAGTCATCTTTATAAATCGAATTCGGCTTAACCTTCAAATGTACTTGAATAAAACCCCCCGGCTCCGACTTTTTTTGCTCGACTAACGTTACCTCAAACTGTTTTTTCATATCTTCTATTTTGGTAAAACCAACTATTGGAAAATTCTTGCTGGCCAAATCAAAAACATCCACCGGCCTGTTCGGCTCGAGTGCCTCGGCTAATTGATAATATTTAACCGTTTCGATTTCGTGGTCTATAAGCACAGCCCACGTGCCTTCGAATCGATGGCCTGGATAAGTAAGGCAGGCGCCGTCGAGCACAATATATTCCTCGAGGTATTTTTCTTCTTCCTCATCTTCTATTTTACGCGTTTGAAAATTTAGTCTCAGCTTTGATTTGTTACCGAGCTTGGCATAATACAAAACGCCCTTCTGCAGCTTTTCTGATTCGAGTACTGGCTGAATGAATCTATATTCAATCTGTGCATGGTAGGACATAAGCTCCAAGGTTTTCTTACTCAACTGTTTTAAGACCGTATCGACTGCATTAGTCTTTTCATCTACCTGCTGCTTTGTACCCGCACATTCCGAGCACTCACAAGCTCTATTGCCCTCAGAGCCCCTACATGCGCTCAGCGCACATAACAGGACAAGGGTTACTTTGATAATTACCTTTTTTGTCATTATTCCAATT
>JABMRO010000555.1 GCA_013202635.1 Planctomycetota bacterium | reverse complement strand
TACCAGTTCCTGCCGGAAGCAATATCAAGGTCACCATCTCCATCGACGTCCAGAACACTGCAACACTCACAAAACGGACCAAACCAATAACTGTGATTGGCGGGATCGTGAGCAGGGCCGTCGATTTTGACAGGGATAAAAATCGGCTCACCAGCTTGCAGGGCAAGAGGAGCTATCACAAACAATACAACCAAAATGTAGTAGAAACTTTTCATTTTCTTTACCTCCTTAACAATATTTACACTTTCTTAAAATTCGGGAATCACAGATACCATATCAATTCGTCAAACCCGCAATA
Source organism: Planctomycetota bacterium (assembly GCA_013202635.1). Taxonomy (GTDB): domain Bacteria; phylum Planctomycetota; class Phycisphaerae; order Sedimentisphaerales; family Anaerobacaceae; genus NIOZ-UU13. The sequence goes on along the minus strand of JABMRO010000555.1, from coordinate 6,034 downwards.
GCGGCTCCGATTAATGTCGCATTTCCCACACTCACAATCTCGAAAAAGCGATTATGTTTTTCCTCTAAGAAGCTTTTGAGATAAAAATCAACCTTTGCCTTGAGAGATTTTAACTCATAAAATGTCGTACCTTCGGCTGTTATACAAACTGGCATACAGGGATTTTTACCCTTGTCCGTTTTAAGCACAGTAGAAGACAGCAAAATTGCAGTGAACCTGGCCGCTCTTTCTATTAAGGCATCCAGCACATACCATACCACAGCACAGTCCTGTTCGTTCCCCTTTGTGCAACATATTGCTAGAGGACTGTCCCCCTGAGGAAATTGCATAAAGCTGTTCACGTCCTTCGTCTGTAAATCTTCAATGGTAAGTAATTCTTCAGCGATATCTTTTGAAAAAAATCCCTGCCCCCCTGCTTTTTGGATGGTTTTCAAGCAAAGCGAACCTAAATAAGCACCCGAAAACATCTTCTCAAATGTATATCTGCCGGGGTCGAGGGTCGATTCATCCAGTTTCAAATCAATTCTTCCTCTCGGTGCTTTTGCGAATGAGCCGGACTCAACGTTTATAATCTGTTCTCTGTCAGATGCCAGACCGGGCTTCTTCGTTATATTATGATTTGATTCTATGTAACAACAATTAGAACCGGTACCCAAAATGAATCCAACATAACTGTCGAAATTCCTGTTTGGGAAAGCAGATATTCCGGCCAGCAAAGTCGCAACCGTATCATTCATTATCACAATTCTTTTATCGCCTTTGTAACCTGCTGCTTCGATAGCTGTGACCAGATTCTCGCCTATCAATTCACCTTCGACTTCTTTAGCCTTTACTTCCTTGCAGAATCTGATTAATCTGCCGTCCTTACTTGGAAGTATCTCCGTCGGGTATGAAAAGCAAAAGCCAACGCTGCTGCTTACATTTATGATGTCAGCCATATACTTGACTATAGTTCCAAAGAATTCTTTTTTACCGGCCTCCTTGTCGAGTCCCGGCATAGGTTTTTGAATAAAGTTCTCAATGACAGCTTTCCCCGTCTCATCAAAGTAAACTGTTGCCACACGAAAGTTCGTACCCCCGGCATCCAGAACAATTACAGGTTTACCAGTCGGAATGTCATTCCCTGCCTCAATATAGGTTGGAATCATAGCAAGTGAACTGTCCCGGCCCTCAAGACCTGCCTGCATTTCCTCTATGAAGATATCGCAGCACGCATCCATGTCGATATCTTCATAGTACATTTCGTTGTCTTTCAGAAACCGCCGGACCTTATCTTTTGTTTCATTCATAAGCAGATGACTCTATTAAGCCAGAAATTGCCTGAGATATTCACGGCTTTGAACCAGGGATTGCTTTCGCATCTTCAAAGAACCTTCGTATGAGCGGTCCTCAACTTCGACACAAGCCGAACCGTTATATCCTATATCCGTCAGGACCGAGAAGAACTTCCCCCAATCAACATCTCCTAAACCCGGCAGCTTCGGACTGTGGAACGAAAGCGGATTCGCCAAAATACCGACGTCGTTGAGCTTTTCTAACATCAACTTGGCATCTTTAATGTGCACGTGGAATATGCGCTTCTTGAATTCGTAAATCGGCTGTATATAGTCCATAAACTGCCAGACCAAATGGGAAGGATCATAATTAAGACCGAAATATCTTGAGGGTATTTCCTTAAACATCCTTCGCCAAATCGCCGGCGATGATGCAAGGTTCTTACCGCCGGGCCATTCATCATCGGAGAAAAACATCGGGCAGTTCTCTATTGCCACCTTTACTTTTCGCTTCTCGGCATATTTTATTATGCCGGGCCATACCTTCCTGAACCGCTTGAAATTATCTTCAACACTGCTCTTATGATCCCTGCCGATGAAAGTATTTACGTTTCCAATGCCTAATCGTCTGGAAGCATCAATGACCTTCTTAATGTGTCTAATGTAACGGTCGGCATTTTTCTTATTATCTTCAAGCGGATTCGGATAATACCCAAGCCCGGAGATAGTAACACCATTTTGCTCAAGAGTATTATGAATTTCATCTATTCTCTTCTTTGAAAGGTCCGCTACGTCAATGTGGGTTACTCCGGCGTAGCGTCTCTCTGCCTTTCCCACAGGCCAGCACATAATTTCGACACAAGAATACCCTGCCTGCCCAGCAAAAGATATTACCTTCTCGAATGTCTGTTCCGCCAGGATCGCACTTACAAAACCAAGCTTCATCATTTTATATTGCTCCTATCATTTCACTTTAATCCATGTTCTTTTTTTATTGCTTTCCATAATCGTCTCACAAAGAACTATTTCGCGAAGTCCATCTTTGAAAGTCGGGAAACACGCACTGGCTGACTGTTCACCGGATATATAAGAATACACTTCTTTGAACATTTGCTTAAAAGTATCCGGAAATCCCTCGTTATGTCCGCCGGGATAATCGATCAGTGACATTGTTTCAGGATAAACAAGTGACGGATCTCTCATCATAATTTCGTTGTTGCCGTCCCTCCTGCCTATCCATATCTGATTCGGTGATTCGGATTCCCAGGCTACGGATTTCTTAGAACCGTTCATCTCAAAGCAGAGCCTGTTTTTTCTTCCTGCAGCTACCTGATTAACAGTCATCACGCCGCGTGCGTCATTTTCAAATCTAAAAAGTACCGTAGCATAATCTTCGGTATCGATAGGCATATCCTCGTAATCTTCCGGCTGCAGTACCTTGCCGGCGTAAGTTTCGACCGGTTTTAACGGCTTTTTTCTAATCTTATGAAATGTCGCAAAATCGGCACAAAGCTCTTGGATTTTAAGGCCGGTGACGTACTCGATTAGGTCCATCCAGTGGGAACCGATATCAGCGATAGCGCGTGACTTGCCCGACTGTCCGGGCTCCAGCCGCCAGTTGTAATCGGTCTGATAGAAAAGCCAATCCTGCAGATATGACCCTTGAACGGCGAGAATATCACCAACATCACCCTTTTCAACCATCGTTCTCATCTGCCTGCTCAGAGGATAATAACGAATGTTAAAATTAACTGCGTTTACAAGGCCCTTCTTATCAGCCAGATCGACAAGCTCCTGGGCCTCGGCCGCACTTATAGCAAGGGGTTTCTCACATATAGTATGTTTACCTGCTTCAAGCGCCTCTTTAGCCATCTGAAAATGCAGGTAATTAGGAGAGCAGATATGGACAGACCGGATGTCCTTGTTTTTCAGAAGCTCCTTATAATCACCGTAATATTCTTCAATGCCGAGCGAGCGGGCTTTTGACTCGGCAAGTTCCTCAGAACATTCGGCGAGAGCCGCTACTTCTATATTTCCCAGACGCCTTAGCGCCTCAATGTGGGCAGGTCCAATGAAACCCGTACCGATAACACCAACTTTTATTTTACTCATACAAATAATCCTTTACATATTAATGTCACCACCCTATTTATAGTTTATATCTACGACAGGTCAATTCCAGTGGGCAGATTTGAAATAAGCTCGTTGTTCGCATTCAGCATTACACCTTCTTCAATAACCAAAGCCGCGTTAGCACCGTCAGTAACGGCGCCTCTTACATTTCTAACCTTTTTGGCATCCCCAATCCTGACCACATTCAGACCGGCCTCCAAAAAGCTTTCATAGACACTGTCATTAGATACAACCCCGGCAAGAACAACCGTATCAACCTTTATGGTGGATTGTTCGAATTCGCTGTTGACAATAACTACCGTACCATCTTTTTTAATCTCCAAAACAGAGGAGCTGGGAATAATAGTAACCGGATGTGCATACTTTTTGCTTTTCAGGCCTTCGCCATTGCCGCATGCAAATCGCTTCATCATCACATCTCGATGGCAAGGCTCCATCCATTCGGCAAAGCCACTATTCTCAGTAACAATCGTAACCTTCTTGCTGGCAGAACCGAGCATTTCGGCAGTATCGGCAGCACCAAAGTGGTCGCCCCAGATTAAAACGTTTTCACCGCATTCGAAAGGCTCTGCTTTATCATCCGGATAGTACTCACATTTCGTATTCTTACATCGCAGAACATCTTCAAACGTGGCCACAAAGGACAAATCGATTCCAGGAATGTCCGGCTGTAAAACTCTGCTTCCTGCCGCAAGTAAAACAACTTCAAATTCCTTCAAGTCCTTAACTTTAGGTTCATTTCTATATTTGACTACGATACCGAGTTTACTTATCTGCTGTCTGAGCCAATCGGCGTACCACCGCATCTTGTTCTTCCCCGGCACCGTGCAGCAATACAGCATTGCACCCCCAAGTTCACCTGTTTTTTCGAATAGTGTAACCTTATGACCACGCAACGTACATACGCGTGCTGCTTCCATACCTGCCGGGCCGCCCCCGATAACTGCAACCTTGCAGGATTTCTCTGCAGGTTTCAGATGGATGAATCGTTCATCTCCAACCGCAGGATTGATTGCACATCGCATATCCCGCCTAATCATCAGCGATTCCTGCCAGCAGCCAACAAGACAGGAAATACAACGTCGTATATCTTCTTTCTTACCCAGCCTGGCTTTATCAGCCCAATAAGCATCCGCAATCAACTGCCGGCTAAAGCCGACCATATCGGCTTTGCTTTCGGACAGAATCTTCTCGCAATAGTCCGGATTCCTTAAGGAATGGCTTGTAATGACTGGAATCCTGACGTGTTTCTTTACCTCCTCGGCTGTATAGGTATTCCACCCTTCGGGATAATACATCGGGTCCATAACTGTTCCGGGTGACTCAAAGATACCCGCACTTATATCAACATAGGCCAGACCCATCTCCTCCATAAGCATAGCAACCTTAACGGTTTCATCAAGTCCTCGTCCTCCTTCTATCCATTCGTCACCTGAATAGCGAATACCCAGAGGATAGTCCTTCCCGCACTTCATTTGAATCCGAGTGATAATTTCCATCGTAAAACGCATCCTGCCCATAAAACTCCCGCCAAAACGGTCGTTTCGCTTATTCACAAACGGACTCATAAATTGTGCAATCAAATAGCCATGGGCGCCATGAAGCTCAACTGAATCAAAACCAGCCTGCTGTTCCCTCCAGGCGGCCTCGCCGAACTTCTCAATAAGGTCGTATATCTCCTCCACACTCATAGCACGTATAGATTTGCCCTGAGCGATGCTCTCGGCGTATATGACCTCATGGCCGGCTGAGCCGGGAACATCCAGAACATGGTCACTGGCCGACATCAGATTTTTACGAGGCCATGCCGCCTGGCGACCCGGATGCTGTATCTGCACAGCACATTTTGCACCATAACGATGCATCGCCTCGGCAAGATTGGCAAGGCCCGGAATCAAAGGGTCTTCGTCGGCAGCCACACATGTTACTGTCGGCCTGCCTGTTGCCTTATCAGGGGTGGTTGCACCGACAATGATAAAGCCGCAACCTCCCTTTGCGATTTGCTCATGATAAGTGATTACCCTTTGATTTATAGAGCCGTCCGCATTAGATGAGCTTATGTCCGTCGGCACCATAGCAATTCGATTGGGTACGAGCATATTACCAATCTGAATAGGGCTGAATAAGTTTGGATAATATTTATTTTTCACAATTCTTTACCTCCACAATATGTGTGCTTATTTAAGCTTCTGTATCCGTGTACGTGAAATGGTTACTTATTTCTGCTCGTTTCTTTTATAACATTCCTCCATAATTGTCTCTGTCCTCGTTGCTCCAAATCTTCTGCAGCCAATCTCTCTGACCTTCAAAGCCATTTCCAGATCGCGTACACCGCCGGCTGCCTTTACCTGCACATTTTCAGAAACCTCTGCCCTCATTAGCTGCAAATCCTCTATCGTTGCTCCACCTCCCGAGAAACCCGTTGAGGTTTTGACAAAGTCTGCCCCTGCCTCTTCTGAGAGCCGGCAGGCAACCTTCTTTTGCTCATCGGTAAGGTAGAAGTTCTCGAATATCACCTTGACCGCTACATTATTACTGTGGGCTACTTCAACAACCGCCTGGATGTCTTTCTTGACGTAATCATAGTCACCATCGAGAAGCCTGCCTATATTAATCACCATATCCAG
>JABMRO010000554.1 GCA_013202635.1 Planctomycetota bacterium | reverse complement strand
GAAGCTATCAGGTCACTGCCGGTGATTTCTCTCGTTGGCGATGATAGAACAACTTTTTACGAGCCGGACGGGGTAATGGCCATAGTAGGTGGAAGCTATGTCAACAATGGACAATGGTCCGCCAGCGGCCCGGACAGCCACAACAATCCGATGCACCGTGGAATGGCATACGAACGTCCCGTCTCCTTTGAGTGGATGAAGCCGGAAAGCCGAGGCCGTAGTCCACAGGCCGGCTCAGACCTTCAGATTGACTGCGGCCTGCGCGTACACGGAAGTGACTATATGCGACCTCGCTATACCCGCAGCGACGGTGTGTGGAGTGGAAACTCCAAATTCAGTCTCAGGCTTTACTTCCGCAGCAGATACGGTGAAAGCCGGCTTAATTATCCGCTGTTTCCTTTTGAGGTACAGCGTTTTAAGAGTATTGTGCTCCGCGGAGGCCATAACGACAGGACCAATCCTTTCATCAAGGACGAGCTGCAAAGACGCCTGCATAAGGATATGGGCAATGTCGCCAGCGTCGGTACCATGGCAAACCTATTCGTTAACGGCCAGTATAAAGGCTTTTTCAATCCCTGCGAGCATATCAAAGACGAATTCTGCCGGCAATGGTACAAAAGCGACAAAGACTGGGACATCATGACAATGAGCGGAGTCCGCGACGGCGATGCCGTGTCATTTAACGACCTGATTAGTTACGCCCGCAACAATAACCTCGCCAATGATATACATTATCAATACGTCAGCAAACGCCTCGATATCCCCGCATTCGCCGACTATCTCATCCTCCAGCTTTGGTCCGGCAACTGGGACTGGCCCCAAAACAACTGGTCTGCGGCAAGCGAACGCTCTGAAGAGGGAATGTGGAGATTCTTCATCTGGGACATAGAAGGCGGAATGTATTCCGACAGGCTCAATACGGTTTTTTTTGATAGTCTCAACTCCCAGGGAAACGCCAACGGTTATTTGTATCGCGCCCTCAAGGTCAACGACAACTTCAGACAGATCTTCGCCGACCGAATAAACAAACATTTCTATAACAACGGTGCACTATCGGGAGATAACATTACCAACCGTTTCTTAGAACTTCAAGATCAGATGTCGGGTGTCATCCCCAATATGAATACGTATACTATCGATACCTGGGTGCCGAATCGGCTTGATATCTTTTTGGCCGCCTGCATTAAGGAAGGCCTGTTTACCATTGCCGGCCCAACATTCAAAATAAATGACCTTTACCAGCACGGCGGCCATATTTCAGCCTCCGACACACTGACAATAACAAGTACGGGCAGATTTAATACCCTTTATTATACTCTCGATGGCTCCGACCCGCGATTCCAGGGGCTGCCCCAGCAGAATACCAACGCCACTACCCTTGTTTATGAGAACAACGATAAGCGAGTTCTCGTTTCATCACGCACAACCAGTGACGTTTGGAAAGACCCCGGAGTTTTTAACGATTCCAGATGGCTGGCCGCTGCTGGAGGCTCGGGTGGTGTCGGCTACGATATAAATTCAACTTACTCGCACCTCATCACACTTGACCTCGAAGAACAGATGTACGAAAAAAATGCCGCCTGTTACATCCGCATCCCATTTACACTCAATGCCCGTCAGGACGGTTATGACTCAATGGCGCTGAAGATTCGCTACGACGACGGCTTTATCGCATACCTCAACGGCATCGAGATTGCCAGACGCAATTTCCTCGGCACTCCGGCCGCGAGCTCCAGTGCCAACCAGGACCGAGCCAATAGCGAAGCTTTCAACTTTGAGTACATCGACATCTCCGATTTCCTCAGCGAGCTGCAGACGGGTAACAATCTTTTAGCAATCCATGGTCTGAATTTCTCATCCACCAGCTCCGAGTTTCTCATCTCCGCCGAACTGGTCGCCGGTAAAAGCAGCTCATCTCCCGACGATGATGATAATAATAGTGACATCACAACTGGAGTGCTCCTGTATGACGGGCCAATCACATTGACTCATAGCGCCCGTGTGAAAGCACAGATATTGAATGGGCGATCATGGAGCGCCCTGACCGAAGCAACTTTTGCAATCGGCCCATTAACTGACAACCTCCGTATCACAGAGATTATGTATAATCCATATAATCCGAACACCGAATACATCGAGCTGAAAAATGTCGGAACTGAAACGG
>JABMRO010000553.1 GCA_013202635.1 Planctomycetota bacterium | reverse complement strand
GCTCTGGTAAGGACGAGGACCTTCACAGCGATATCAATGAAGGCTTTTATTCAACTACACTTCCTCACCTGGCCAACATCTCTTATCGTCTTGGCCGTATGTTGAAGTTTGTGGGTGATGACGAAAGGTTTGCCAGTGATCCCCAGGCAGACACAATGCTGACACGGGTTTACCGCATTCCTTATGTTGTCCCGGATAAAGTTTAAGGGGCGTAATAAGATAAAAACTGAGTCCGGATACAACATATAGATATCAGTAGTAGTGGAACAATCAGAACCCGACGAAGCGTCGACGCCATTCGGTCGGTGAACTACTGTTCTCGGGACGCTTAAAGCCTCGTATTAATACATTTCAGAACTTTTTAAAAAGACTGTAATATTTTTTAATCGGGGAGAGTCTAATATTAGAGAAGTCCGCATTGGTATTTCATATTCCAGGGAGGGAAGTCTTGTTCCAGGGAGGTGTGTAGATAAGTGAGCAGCGTTCTGTATTAAGAGCACCTAAATGATTCGGATATTTGGAAGGGAAGAGAGATGAAAAATGCTTACAGGGTAATATTGATAGGTCTGGCCGTGCTTGGAGTTGTCTATGCAAGCGCAGGACCAGAGAAGAAGGCCGAGGAGGAAAAGTACGAGCCGAATGACAACTGCAAGTTTCCTGCGTCTATGAAAGTGGGTCATTTTGTACAGTTCAAGCGCGGGATTAAACTTGCACAGGTAGATTGTAAAAGTATCGGCAGAGACGGCGGTGACTTTCCGTGCTACAAAGGCTACGATGTTATTGAGGTAAGAACCAACTTTCCGGCAATATTAAATGCCTCGTTAGACAAGAGTGGCGGCGATGAGGATATGCTGAAAGAAGTTAATCTTTACTGGGAGAATGGTGTTAATACAATCAAGGGCACTGGCGGCTGGGAAAAAATGAAACTTTGTCTCGAGGCCTGGGATGTTGATTTATATAAGTCTACCCCTGGTACAGCTAAAGTTCATGAGATTACGATAGGCGTAAGACCCAAAGACACACAATTAGAAGACTAAGCTACTGTTTTTTTTCGGTTTTGATTTGAGGATGGGCCAGCAGGACTTTTACATCTTCCCTTTGTACCTTCTTTTCCTTAGTCCCAATTTGACTATTCTCAATCTTGTGGCCTTTACTGTTCTTCCAATTTTGTCGGCTATCTGCTGTGCGGTTTTAGTGGGATAAAGTTTCCTTATCAGGTTAAGCTCTTTCTTTGACCAGATACGCTTTGGTTCGCTAATTCCCAATTTGTGTGCTCTGGCCGTTACCGCCTGGATAGTCCGTCCAAGCTGGTTCGCTATCTCCCGCATGCTATTATGCGGGTATAGTTTCTTAAGGAGAGCATCCTCTTTTCTTGACCATGGGGGAGTTGTTTCCACTTTTTTGAGGCCGTTGAGATATGCTATTGTTTTCACCGAATCCACAGGCCGCCCAAGTTTTTCAGCTATGCTTTGCGTGTTCTCGGTCGGGTAAAGTTTCCTGAGCAGCTTGATTTCATTGGCTGACCAGCGACGCCACTGTCTTGTATTAATCCCCATGCTGTATGCTTTTTGTCTGACCGTTCCCAGAGACCTTCCAGTCTTCTCAGCTATTTCCCTTGCTCTGCCACGAGGGAAAAGTTTCTTGAGCAGTTTGACTTCATTGGCTGACCAGAGATGCCGCTGTCTGGTATTAATCCCCATGTTGTATGCTTTTTGTTTCACCGCTGCCAAAGACCGCCCAGTTTGCTCAACTATTTCCCTTGCTCTGCCACGCGGGAAAAGCCTCTTTAGCAGCTTAACTTCATCTTTAGACCACGCAGCCCCTTTTTTCTTCTTGCTCTTTGCCATTGTTCCTTAGTTCCTTACTCCTGTCCTTGCCTCGATACATTGCCTGCACTTTCACTACACCATTCTAACAATCACCTGTCTTAATTCAACTGATAATTTCGGCCAAACAGCTACTATTGAGGAGTGGATTATTTAAATGATTATCCCTTGGGGATAAATTGATGAGTGATGAATAACCCCTAAGGGGTGAATTATTGGGGTTGAAGATTGGATTTCAAATTTCAAATTTCAGATTTCAGATTAGGTACTGCGCCTGGGGCTGCCACACTTTCTAATGATGCATTTAAGCTGTCAATTGACATAATGCAGGCAGGTAATTACAATATCCACCCGCATATGCAAATATTACTTACAAATGATGATGGCATTTTTGCACCGGGGCTGGCGGCACTGTACAAAGAGCTGGTCAAATTCGGTGATGTAACTGTAGCCGCACCGGCGGACAGCCGCTCGGGAGCCAGTCACAGCATTACATTCTCCCGGCCATTAGTATGCAATAAAGTTGACATTAACGGCCAATTTACCGGTTTCAGCATCCAGGGCTCGCCCGCCGACTGCGTTAAGCTGGCAGTTATGCAATTGCACAAAGGGCCTATAGATTTGCTTGTTTCCGGCATAAACAACGGTGCAAACGCAGGAATAAACGTCTATTACTCCGGCACTGTTGCGGCGGCTATGGAGGGCGCATTTCTGGGAATTCCGGCCGTGGCGATGAGCCTTTCGTTCGAGGAACAAATGGATTTCGAAAAGGCCGCACACTACTGTGTCAAAATTCTCAAAAAGCTTATGCCCGTTCAAAAAGGCAATGTGATAAACATCAATATACCACAATTATCGAAAGGTGAACCCAAAGGTGTAAGAGTTGTGCCCCAGTCAAGCAAGGGCTTTGACGAGTATTACATTCGCCAAAGAAATGAACAGGGTCAGACAGTGTTTCAGTTGGCCGGCAACGGCCACCGCATCGATGAAACTCCCACCGACACAACATCATTAGAGGAAGGCTATATAACGATAACTGCATTAGCCCCCGATATGACCGACCATCATAAAACAAGCGAACTTAAGCAAATAAAGTGGTAAGCTGCTTTTTTTATATGCGTAATAGCGGATAAGCTGTGTGACGAATAAAAAAACAATGCCATTATTTTTCTAATGACAGAATAGGGGAAACTAATCGATGAAAGCATTGGTAAAAAGCAAGCCGGAACCCGGTCTGTGGATGGAAGATGTGCCTGTACCTGAAATAGGTATCAATGATGTCCTGATAAAAATCCACAAGGCCGCGATTTGCGGCACAGACATTCATATTTTCAACTGGGACCAGTGGTCTCAAAAGACAATCAAGCCCCCTATGGTCATAGGTCACGAATTCGTCGGCACCGTCGAAAAAATGGGCCGGAATGTACATGATGTGGAATTGGGCGAACTGGTCAACGGCGAGGGCCACATTGTCTGCGGTCGCTGCAGGAACTGCTTAGCCGGACGCAGGCATCTTTGCACCGAGCCAAAATGTATCGGTGTAAATCGGGACGGAGCGTTCGCCGAATATCTTTCTATCCCGGTCTCCAATGTCTGGCATTGTGATCCTAATATACCGGCAGATGTGCTTGCCTGCTTCGATCCTTTCGGAAACGCCGTGCACACCACTCTTTCTTATGACCTTGTCGGAGAAGACGTACTGATAACCGGCGCCGGGCCGATAGGTTGTATGGCCATCGCTGTGGCCAGGCACGCCGGCGCACGCTACGTGGTAATTACAGATGTAAATCCATACCGTCTGGAATTAGCCCAAAAAATGGGGCCTACTCTGGTCGTGGATGCAAGAAGCCAAAAAATCGAAGACGCCGCCAGGAAACTCGGTATGAAAGAGGGATTCGATGTCGGCCTGGAAATGTCGGGCAATCCTGAGGCATTTAAGGACATGCTCGCAAATATGTGCCATGGCGGTAAAATAGCACTGCTGGGAATAATGCCTCATACCGCTATTGACTGGGATTATGTCGTCTTCAACGGTCTTACTATCAAGGGGATTTACGGCAGGGAGATGTTTGAAACGTGGTATATAGCCACTATGCTCATTCAAAGCGGAACGGATATCACGCCGCTTATTACCCACAGCTTTCACTATACGGAATATATGAAAGCCTTTGAAATAATGCGGTCGGGAAATTCAGGGAAAGTGATTTTGAACTGGACAGAATAAAATCCCGCTTATGTAATTGATGTGAGGAAGAAGATATGTTCGGAACAATGAAAAATCATATATTCAAAGAACTCAAACAGATAAATGACGACGGACTCTATAAGGCCGAACGCATCATAACAAGTCCGCAAAACGCTATGATTACAATACAGAGCGGCCAAAAAGTCATCAACCTATGTGCCAACAATTATCTTGGTCTTGCCGACCATCCCGATATCATCCGGGCCGCACAGGACAGTTACGCCAAATGGGGATATGGTCTTTCCTCTGTTCGGTTCATCTGCGGTACGCAGGAAATACACAAACAGCTTGAAAAGAAAATTTCCGAATTTCTCGGCACTGAGGACACTATCCTGTATTCCTGCTGTTTCGACGCAAATACCGGGCTGTTCGAGACATTACTTACGGCCGAAGACGCCATTATCAGCGACCAGCTTAACCACGCCAGTATTATCGACGGCGTACGCCTGTGTAAGGCCCAGCGTCTGCGGTTTGAAAACTCCAATATGCAGGACCTTGAAGACAAATTGCAACAGGCACAATCAGCAAGATTTCGTATGATTGCAACAGATGGCGTATTTTCGATGGACGGAACCATCGCCAAATTAGACCAAATCTGCCCGTTAGCGGAAAAATACGATGCGCTGGTAATGGTGGACGACTCTCACGCAGTCGGCGTATTAGGTAAGCGCGGCCGCGGTGTACACGAACACTGCGGCGTAATGGGGCGAATCGATATTATAACCGGAACGCTCGGCAAGGC
>JABMRO010000552.1 GCA_013202635.1 Planctomycetota bacterium | reverse complement strand
GTATCGGCCCTGACCGCCCCAGAGCAGACTTTCATTAGTGTGCTCTTGCCGGCGCCGTTTTCGCCCACCAGCGCCAGCACCTGGCCTGCAGCTACTTTGATGCTGACATCTTCCAGCGCTACCGTTGCCCCGAAGCGCTTACAAACCCCCTGCATCTGGAGCCGTATCGCTGATTGGTCCGGTTCTACTCGTTCAGCCATTTTTTGAAGTCCGGCTCCAACAGATTTTTCATCTTCGGTTCATCCATATTTTCCGGAGTCGCCATCGACGAACCGGTATCGATTAGTTTGTCCACCTTCTCGCCGCGCAGGTGCGCTACCATTGTCTTAACCCCTAAGTAACCCATATTGATTGGGTCCTGCAGCACCAGCCCCTGTATATACCCTTTACTTAGCGCTAACACAAGGCGGTCGGAACTGTCAAAACCAACGTATTTGACCTTGCCTGCCAGGCCGCTGTCCTCCAGCGCCCGCAGCATCCCGAATGTCGTTGACTCGTTCGGACAGAATATCCCGTCAATCGTCAGACCCCCATCGGACTTACGCAGCGGCGACAGCAGGTTCTCGCTCGCTAAATAGGCGCTTTCCGTGGTTGCTCTGCCGTACTGGTTCGAGCTGACAACTTCGATTTGCGGGTATTTTTCTTTTAACACATCCAGAAATCCCTGCTCCCGCTTCATCGTGCTGGCTGAGCCTTCCTGATAACGCAGCATAATCACCTTACCTTTTCCGCCCAAAATCTCAGCCAATCGTTCGCCGCCTTTTCTGCCGCCGATATAGTTGTCTGTTGCCACAAAACTGGTGTAATCTTCGCTTTTAAGTCCGCTGTCGATTATCACTACTGGAATCCCGTAGTCCACAGCGTTTTTGACCGGCACCCGCAATGCCATATCATCCAGCGGCGCCAGAACAATCCCCGATACGCCGCGGGTCACGAAATCTTCCATTACCCTGATTTGCGACTCCCTGTCGTCTTCTTTCAGGGGTCCTTTCCATATAACCTCAACATCCAGACCCGCGTCTTTCAACTCCTGTTCCGCTTTGAGGGCGCCTGCATGAATGGATTTCCAAAATACGTGCGTTGTGCCCTTGGGAATCACGGCTATACGATACTTGTTTTCGGTTTTTTCTTTTTGCTTACAACCGAATGCAATAAAGACAATCGCAACAAATGCAATTACCGGTAATAACTTTTTCATAATTCTGGCTCCCTGAAATTTTATTTAGGCAACAATATTAAAAAGTCAACATCCTTTAGTCAAGAAAGTATATCTGCTTTGGCCGGCATGACAACTCAAAAGAGCCCGGTTTGGATAATATAAGATAAAAAGAAAATATTTCTGACAGACTCTGTTGACAAGTCTCTTTTTACATTCTATGATAAATACCCAGTTGGAATTTCGAGGCCGCACCGGCATCGCGGCATTTGTGTTCCCTGTGTTGTTACTACTTGTCCGGAAAAAAGATTAAACCAGCGTGAAAGTTTTGACCAGAGTGAAAATTTTAGCAGTTATACCGGCCCGTTTCAGTTCTACCAGATTCGCCGCGAAAGTTCTCGCTAAAGATACAGGCAAATTCCTCATCCAGCACACATACGAACAGGCCTGCCTTGCTAAACTGCCCGAAAAGGTAATCATAGCCGCCGACGACGAAAAGGTTGTTGCCGCCGCTGATAGCTTCGGCGCCGCTTGTGTCCTGACCTCGGTCGATCACAAGAGCGGGACCGACCGCATTGCCGAAGCAGTTGCCGACCTTGATGTTGATATTATCGTGAACCTTCAGGCGGACGAGCCGGAAATCGACCCGGATAATATTGACTATCTTGCCCGGCTTCTGATAGATAATCCGGATTACCCGATGGCAACGCTCTCCGCTGATTTCCAGGACGCTGGGCAGGTTGCCGATCCGAATATTGTTAAGGTCATAATATCGTCGTGCGTCGTGCGTGATGCGTATTGTGAGAAAGAAAAAATGGATTCCTGCTTTCGCAGGAATGACAGTATGCAATACGAAATTGGCAAGGCGATTTACTTTTCACGATTGCCTATTCCTTATGACAGGGACGAATCCGGCGTAGGAAACGTCGGGCAGTATTTGCGGCATCTCGGTATTTACGCTTATCGCAAAGAGTTTCTATTGAAAATAACAACATTACCGCAGACGCCGCTGGAAAAAATCGAAAAACTCGAACAGTTGCGGGTAATTGAAAACGGCTATAACATCCTTGTCGGCAAGGTCGAGCACACCTGCGATGGGATAGACACGCCCGAGCAATACGCCGAATTTGTGAAAAGATATAAGAATGAGCAGAAATAAAAAAATAATTCTCATCGTTTTTACGTTTATTGCTATTTGTGGTATCGTTATTTGTGTACAGGCTTATAGTAACCTCAAGAAGTCCGTAAAAAAACATTATCAAAAAGTACAGTTTAATAGCATCCAGGCCGGCATTGAACTTTTCAATAATGAGAACAACGGTTATCCACCATCTGAGGCTCTGGATCCAAATGGACAACCGTATTGCGGTGCGATGAAGCTTTGCGAAGCAATGATGGGAAGGGACATGTTGGGTTTTCATCCTGACTCAGTCTTCAGAGCAGATGGCATGGATGCAACAAATACAAGGCAATTATACCCTGTCAATCCTCAAACCGATAACACAAACGCCAGAATAGGACCAATCTTACAGGACGAAACTGCAAACGCTTACAGATTATTAGATATTTACGGCTCAGGAAATACAGGTTCTTTTAATAGAAATGATTTTGTTTTATGTGATGAATATCCAAAGAAACGTCACTCAGGTAAAAAAATAGGTATGCCCATACTTTACTACAAGGCGGACACTTCACATACTGAACATGATGTCAACAATCCGGATAATCCGAAAAACATTTACAATTATAAAGATAATCATACTCTGCTTTCTCTTGGAATTCCGTGGAAACCAAATAAAAAACACCCATTATTTACGAATCCCAGAATATTCTATGAAATGACAAAGGACAGGAATGTTAGCACAGCAAGCAAACCTAATCGGGAAGATTCTTTTATTCTAATATCCGCGGGTAAAGATGGCTTGTACGGTACGGCGGACGACATATGTAATTTTGAGTGGAAATATAGAGAATAGAAAATTCCCGCAAAAATCGGGATTAAATATGTTGGCAAAAAGTAAAAAGAAAAAGGCTTGGAATTATGTCAAACGATAATGGATTATTAGCATCTGTCAGTGATACTTCCACTGAGAGTGAATTTTTCTCACCTATGCCGGAAGGGTATAGAAAAGGGAAGACCCGCTATTGTTTCGTTATGGGTACCGTTATGAGCGGGCTGGGTAAGGGGATATTTTCTTCCTGTCTTGCCAAGCTGATGCAGGACAAAGGTCTTAAAGTTGCTCCTATCAAGCTTGAGGGTTATTTGAATATAGATTCCGGGACGCTTAATCCATACCGGCACGGCGAGGTATTTGTGCTCGATGACGGTATGGAATGCGATATGGATTTGGGCACTTACGAGAGGATGCTCGACCAGAATTTGAGCAAGGCGAATTTCACTACGAGCGGGCAGATATTCAGCTCGATTCTCAACAAGGAACGTCACGGCGACTATCTCGGCAGGGACGTCCAGATGATTCCTCACGTTACCGGCGAGGTGAAATGGAAATTGCGTCAATTGGCGATGGAATCCGATGCCGATATTGTTTTCGTGGAAATCGGCGGGACCGTCGGCGATTTGGAAAATGCCTACTATATCGAGGCGATGCGCGAGCTGGCATACGAGGAGGGGCCGGACAGTTGTTGCTTCGTCGCCCTCACTTATATACTGGAGCCTAAGACGCTCGGTGAGCAGAAATCAAAGGCGGCACAATTAGGAATCAAGCAGCTTATGCAGTTAGGTGTTCAGCCGGATATCGTTGCCTGCAGGGCAGCCAATCCGACCACAAACAAGATACGGCAGAAAATAAGTGTCTATAGCAATGTCCCGTTTGAAAGGGTCATAAGTCTGCCGGATTCGGCCAGTATATATATGATACCGGCTATGCTCAGAGAGGTCGGCATGGATTTCGAGGTTGCCAGACTGCTCAAGATAGAGGACAGAATCAAACTTCGCCAGGAACGCAAGGCCTGGGCAAAATGGTGCGATTTCACCGACAGAATCGGCTCTGCCAAACGCCGGATTACCATCGGCATCACGGGCAAATATACATCAGTCCGTGACAGTTACGCCTCGATAATCAATGCCCTCGAACACGCCGGTATTGCTTTGGCCGCGGACGTCAAAATAAAATGGATTGAAACGACCTCAATCACCGATAAAAACGCTGCTGAAAACCTGGCCGACGTGGATGGAATTATTGTCCCGGGCGGCTTCGGAACCCGGGGCGCCGAAGGTAAAATCACCTGTGTAAAATATGCCAGAGAAAATAATATGCCCTATCTCGGGTTATGCTTCGGCTTTCAAATGGCTGTAATTGAATTTGCGCGTAACGTTTGCGGCCTGGCACAGGCCAACAGCACCGAGATTGAGCCGGATTGCTCAGAGCCTGTAATCGACATATTGCCTGAGCAGAAAAAAATAGAGGGTCTGGGCGGAAATATGCGGCTTGGCGGAAGGGATATAGAAATAAAACCTCAGACGCTGGCCTGGGAGCTTTTTGGTAAAACAAATTCGGTCAGAATGCGTTTCAGGCACCGTTACGAAGTTGACCCTCGCTATATCGAACAAATGGAAAAGGCCGGCCTGGTCTTTTCCGGTAAAGCACCTAATCAGCCGATTATGCAGATACTTGAGCTTCCAGGCCACCCGTTTTTTGTGGGCACTCAGGCCCATCCCTGCCTGACTTCCAGACCGCTTAAACCACAACCGATGTTCGTGGGGCTTGTCGCGGCGGCGATGCAAAAACATTACCCGGATGAAAAGCTGCCCGATTGCATAAAGGCTGTCCAAAAGGTATGAAATCTGCGATGATTAGTTGTTCGGCCAAAATCTAAAGTGTTTCAGATGATTCTGCTCTGAAATTGAATTAGTTCTGGAGTTTCTTTATTTGTGCTTTGAGTTTTTCGTTTTCCTCAAGCAGTTTTGCGTTTTGTTCCATAACAGCGTCAAAAACGCCTTTTACCTGTTTTCTGATGTTTTGTTGTGCCTTCTGTTTCCAACTCTCTTTTTCCTGCATACATTCGGCAAGCAGCTTATCCTGCTCTTTGCTCTGCTTGTTATGCAGCTTTGTTAATCTTTCGATTTGGCTGTTGCGCAGCTCTAATTCCTTTTTTAATCTCATATTTTCAACGGCTATTAGTCTGCTCTTTTTCACACTGGGTGGTTCCGGCTGACCACAGCCCGTAATCGAAATAACAAAAATACAGACTGCCAAAACGAATATTTTTTGAGCCGCTCTTTTCATCCTTGTTCTCTTTCTCAATAAATGAACTATTCAAAAAGAACTTTCAATTTTTCTTTATCAGCCATCGCGATTTGGCTCTGGTCTGTCCAGACAGCCAGTTCGAGACTATTTCTACAGTGACAGTCATCACAAACAAGTTCGTGCTTGCTTGCCAAAACGGCCTTTACAAGTTCCAGACAATTACACGTTGCCACCTGGAGATTGCCGATTATTTCTTTGAGCAGAGTCTGTTTGTTCTTCTGTGCTTCGTGCGGCTTCCAGCAGTCATAATCGCTGGCTAAGGCAATCAGGACGTAGCAGATTTGAGCCTCTCTGGCGAGTTTCGCTTCCGGCATAGCGGTCATACCAATCAAATCAGCCCCCCAGCTTTGGTGCATAAGTGATTCGGCCCGCGTTGAAAATTGCGGCCCTTCCATACATACGTATGTGCCTTTCGGATGTGTCTTTATATCGATACCTTTGGCCGTCTCGATAAGTATCTCTCGCACGCGTCCGCAAACCGGCTGAGCCATCTCGCAGTGCACCGTCCCGAAACCTCCGAAAAAACTGCTTACACGTTTGAACGTCTTATCAATAAACTGATCAATAATAACAAGATTTTTCGGAGCGATTTCCTCCCGAAGCGACCCAACCGCTCCACTACCTATTACCGTATGGACGCCGAGTTTCTTCAGGGCGAAAATATTGGCAGCGAACGGCACCTCGCTCGGCGAAAATCTATGCCCCTTGCCGTGACGATTCAAAAATGCAACTCGCTTTTGTCCTATCCTGCCGACCATAATGGGTGTACTTGGCCTGCCGAATGGCGTATTGATATTGTGGAACTCCACATCGTTGATATGCTCAGCCAGCACATCACCTAATCC
>JABMRO010000551.1 GCA_013202635.1 Planctomycetota bacterium | reverse complement strand
TGTCAATGGCGTGGTGATAGACGTGATTTATAAGGGCCAACACCTGGAGCCTTCGCTTAATGTGGCCGAGGCCTGTAGTGGAATGCGCCTGCTGATGGCCTTTTTGGCTTTGGGTGTTGCTATGGCCTATTTGCACCACAGGCCTCTATGGCAGCGATTTGTTCTTTTAGCCAGCACGATACCCATCGCGATATTCTGTAATATCGTGCGAGTTACAGTTACCGGCTTTATTTATGTGCTGATACATCCGAAATACACGCAGGGAATCTATCACGACAGTCTGGGATTAATGATGTTACCTTTGGCATTTGGTTTATATGGTTTTCTGGCTTGGTTTATGTCGAGTTTGTTTATTGAAGATAGTGACATAGTTAATGAAGATATTGTGGTTCATAGGCATAATACGTGATGCGGGATATTAGAAACAATATACGAGTATATTTTCAGCCGGCCTTTTTGATATGTGTCGCGGTGCTTACGACGGCCGGGGCCGGTATGTCGATAGCTATAAAAAGCTTCGGAGTGTACTTAAAAAAGGAACCGCTGCCGTTGAAGAAATCTTTTGACCTTCTGGATGAAAGTGATTTAGCTTCTTACAAAATAATATCAAAACTAAAAATAGAGAACGAGGAAATAATCACAGCATTAGGGACCGAAGATTATATCCAGTGGATTCTGGAAGACACCGAAGCGGCAGATAATAGTGCGGCTGAAAAATGTATGCTGTTTATTACTTATTACCAGCTTCCCGACAGGGTGCCGCATGTACCGGAAGAGTGCTATGCGGGCGGAGGCTTTCAAAGATTGGCATCCGATAGTGTAACGTTGGAAATAAATAACAATGCCGGGTTTGAGAGAAATTTGCGAGGAAAACATCTTGTTTTTGGCAGTACGAAAGCCAACCTCTGGCAAAGAGGTGAAAAATTCCCGGTTTTGTACTTATTTAAGGTCAATGGAGAATATGCGGCTTCCAGAGAAGAAGCCCGAATAGCTTTGAATAAGAACCTTTTCCGTAAATCTTCGTATTTCTGCAAGGTTGAGCTGGTTTTTAATCAGGCGTTGATTCCACCCAACAAAGAGCAGGCAATTAAAGCGGGTGAAAAGCTCTTGGCCGTGATTTTGCCTGTTTTAGAGACAAAGCACTGGCCTGACTGGGAAAAGTAAGTTGTGACGTGCGAAGGAAAATCCATAATCCAAAATATCCAATACGAGGTTAATTTATGGCAAACAGGAGGCTAAATAAAAAAGTTGCACTTATCGGTTCGGTGATTTTTGTAGTTCTTGTCCTGGGGGCCATTTTGGTAATTCTGCAGTTAAGCGGAGATCCGCAAGAATTTATCAAAGATGCAGAGGATGCTCTACAAGCAGCACGACAGGCAACGGATGAACAAATAAAACAACAAAACTATGACAGGGCTGAAAGTAGTTTTCGCGGTGCATATGCGAGGGCAAAAACCGACTCTCTCAGAGAAGAGGTACTTTTCAAAATGGTGGATATGTATCTCGAAGTTGAGGATAAGGAATGGCCTTTTGTATTGGGATGTTGGGACGAAATAATAAGAATAAATCCCAATAATGCGAAAGCTCGATTTGGGCGGTTAAAATATTTTCACATACTGTCTGACAGCAGTATCGGCGGTCCATGGCAGGAGGTGCACAAGCAGGCGTCGGAATTTTTGAAAGTGGCGGAGGATGCGGGCCTGCTTATGGAGGATACGGCCAGGTGGGATGTATTTGAAACAAAACAACAAGATGCCGGCCAGCAGCGGCTGGGGTCGTACTTGTATCTGCTCAGAGGCAGGGCCGCTCTGGAGATGGCATCAATGGGGGCGGTAACAAACAGGGACGAATCACTTGCTCAGGCGGTCGATGATTTGAAGAAAATCCAGGAGTTTGAGCCAAATAATATAGATGCCTACTGGTATTTGGCCATGGTGACAATTACAAAAGGGGAACTTTTAGCTTCACGAGGCGGCCCTGAAGAAAGAGACAAAGCTGCAAAACAGGCAACGGCAATTTTGGAGCAGGCGGTTCAGATTGCCCCTACCGATCCGCAGGCACATATTAATCTTCTGTCACTGAAGCTTATGCTTGCTAAAAATAGCGATCCTGCAAAGCAAAAAGAGCAAATTGAAGCACTCGAACCGGAGTATGTGTCGCTTGTGCGCAACTTCGATTCCAGTGCAGAGGCATTTGCTGCAATGTCTCAATTTTATTCAGTTTATTCGGCCTATACGGGTCCGCGGCAAGGCCCCGAAAAGCTTGATAAGGCTATAGAAGACGTTGAAGAAGCGATTAGATTGAATGAACAAAATGTGGTTTATTCGATAAGTGCGGCCAATTTATACTACCGAAAGTTTTCTCTTTATAAGCAAAAGCCACAGATAGATAAAGCAATAGAGACGGCAAAGAACGCACTGACTTTGCCGGATGCGCAGGATACACCCGGTCCACGACATCGGGCTAATATAACTAACAGATTTATGCTGTATGCATTTCTCGCAAATTGCTACATTGAACAGATTCTTGAGCCAAGTGAACCGGAGACTCCATCGCAAACTGCTGTTTTGATGACAGGTGCTGAACAGGCCGTGCATGAAATCGAGCAGATTTTTGGTAGTGACGAAGAGCCGCTCATTATTAAGTGGAAAGGAATGCTTGAGCTTGCAAAGGGAAATAAAGAGGCCGCTGTCAAAGACTTATATACGGCTTACGAAAAATTTAAAGCACTTAAACCACCTGAGCCATCCTCCTGGCCGAGAGACAACGAATTTTCACAACTTTCTTACACTCTGACGAAAATTTTCAAAGACACTCCTGAGATTGGTGTGGTCGCTGAATTTCTGGTAAGTGCGCTCTATTCGGGTATTAGTGAGATTAAACCTGAAGCGCGTTTGGATTATGTCGATGTTATTTTGAAGTTCGGCAACTGGTCAGACGCCATACACAATATAAATGCTTTTGAAGACTATTTTGGTTCCAATGACAGAAGCCGGACACTTCGTATCAAAAGTTATATCGGGGCCAAGCAGTTCGACGAAGCTAAGAAAGAATTGGCGAATAGTGCGCAGGATGACCCCGATACGATTAAACTAAGACTGGCGCTGACACAGACCAGAATCAGGCAAATTCAACTGAATATGGCACAAAAGGAAATGCGTGAAGGCTCAGACCTTATACCCTTGCAAACAGAACCTGAAGAAAAAGAGCCTGTAGGGTTGACAGCCGATGTCAGTTTAATGACGGAAGAATTGAAAAACTACCGGCGGTTTGAGACCGAACTGCTGGAAAAGCTTCTGCTGGTAGAGCCGAATTCTGTTGGACAAAATTCTATTGTTGGTATTTGCAGAAATTACATCGCACAAGGTCAGGCAAGCCGGGCTGAAAGCCTGGTCAATAGGTTTTTGGAACATTTTCCGGATAATACAATAGTGCTGGTTTATAAGCAGTTACTCTCCGAACCGGATCCGGTAAATATTTCGGAACAGAGGCTCAAAGAAATAGAAGAGCAGGTGCTTTCGAGTATAACTGACCCTGTTCGCCGCGCAACGCAGCTTGGGATATTTTATCGCAGGCACAATGAAATAGAAAAAGCAACTCGCCATTTAAACAGGGCTGTTGAAGCAAGAACTTCGCAGCAGCGTGGAACCGAGGGGCCGGCTTTTGAGTATGTGAAAATTGCCGCAAGTCATCTTTTGGATATTGCACTTATGACGAAAGACTGGGAGCTGGCTGAGCAAATCACAGAGACAACACGCCGTGAGAACCTCGATAATTGTCAGGGCCGGGTTTTTGCAACCCGCCTGGCAATAGCTAAAGGTAAATTCGAAGATGCTTTGGCAACAATCGACGAATGTTTGAAACAAAGACCTGTATTTTCATACGCTTATATGCTCAGGAGCGAAATCAATGCTGCTCTTGGAAACGAGCACGCATCAATGGAGGACATTCGTAAAGCCGCAGCGTTGAATCCTCTCGATGGAATTATTGCAAAAGCGTCGGCCAACGTATTATATCATCGAAATCAAAAGCTTGGTGATAGCGTCTCTTCCGCTCAGGTGGTTGAGGTCCGGACTGCCCTGGAAAGGGCAATCGCGCTGAATCCCGGTGATTTGTCTTTGCTCAGCCTGTATGCGGAGTATATAGCTCCGACAGAGCCCATGAGAGCGATTGCAATTCGCCAGGACCTGCAAAGTGCGTCTCCTAATATGGACAATTGTTTACTGTTGGGACAACTGTCCACGCAAGTGGCTGTGAAAGAAACCAATACCAGGCTCAAGGAGGCGATATTCGGTATCGCTGCTTCGGCCTTCGGGCAGGCTCAGAAAATAAATCCCAGCGACAAGCGGATGCTCTATTACTATGCCGAATACTTTCGGGCCAGGGGTCAGGATGAAAAGGCTACGGCGCTGCTGGAGGAATCTCAGGAGCAGAAATTGCTTTGGGACCATTATTTTCAGCAAGGCCGATACATTGATGCCGGTAGGGTGCTGCAGCAATTATACGAAGGCGGCACCAAAGATGCAGCAGTCCTCAGAGGTCTTTTACTTGTTGCCGAGAAAACCGGTGACAGAGAGGCTGTAAAGAAATATTCCAAAGAGCTTATAACGTTTCAAGATACCGTAGAAAATAATCTTATTCAAATTGAGGCATTTCTTAGAATCGGCCTTATCAAGGAAGCTGAATACAAGTTACAGAGCTTTAAGGAAAAGTATCCCAACGAGCGCAGAATACTGCTGCTTGAAGGCTGGCTGCTGATGAGACAGGGACAACTGGAAAAGGCGCTGGAGTTGACGAACAGAAATCTCCAGGCCAACAGGAACAACCCGGTGGCATGGCGGTTAAGAGGTAAAATTAATTTCTTCCTCGCAGATTATGGTAAGGCAATCAGCGACTTTAGAGAAAGCAAATTATTGTCGGATGAGCCTGCTACTCGAATTTCTCTGGCTAAGGCTTATATGGGCGCCGAGCGTTATGAAGATGCCATAACCGAACTTAAAGTTACGATTAACACACCCGGCATTCATTCCGAAGCTGGATTATTGCTTGAACACATTTATTCACGGCTTGACAGAAAACCGGCATTGAAGAAATTCTATGAAGATATGCTTGAGAAATTTCCGGACAGTGCACAGTGGCTTAATCGGGCGGGTGCATTTGCTCTTAAGACAGGTGATTTCGACAAAGCCGAGCAATTATATCAGAAAGCTTATTTGCTCAGGAGCCGGGCACATCTTGCTGGCAATAGTGGTAGCGAAATACAGGATGCGCTGTACGCTGCGGCGTTCGATGGATATATGAACGCCCTTATCCTCGGAGCGGGAGAGCAAGGTACTGGAAATTGGAATCCTCGGAAGCTGGAGAAGGTTTTTGAAGAGTGCGGTAAATATATTGACGGCAGTTTTGCATCCTTAGCATATTTGCGAATGTCTCAGGCAAAGCTGAAGCTCGGCGATAAAATGACCGCAGTTGAATATTGTCACAAGGCTGTTGATAAAGCGGGGGAAGATGAGACACTTGCCTCTGAGGTTTTGCTCAGAATGCTCCTGATGCTTGGGCCTGATGAAGTGTTGAAGTATTGCAGGCAAAAACTCGAAACCAACCCGGATTCGATTGCTGCCAATTTTGCCATGTTTAATTTGGCAAAGATTAACAATGAGTTCGATAAAGCAATAGATTATATTGAAAAATGCATTCAACTGACTGATACTGAAAGCCCGCACAGAATTAACTACACAATGAAGAAAGCCGACATTTTAACCCTCGCATACGAGAAAAGTTCCGATAAAAATTAT
This sequence comes from Planctomycetota bacterium, assembly GCA_013202635.1. Lineage (GTDB taxonomy): Bacteria > Planctomycetota > Phycisphaerae > Sedimentisphaerales > Anaerobacaceae > NIOZ-UU13. The sequence continues at coordinate 137 of JABMRO010000551.1, read as the reverse complement.
CTCTCGGCTGCTATCACAGTTTACAAAAGTCTGCTAACTAAAATGCCGAATAATACCATTATTCTAAACGATTTAGCGTATTTTCTTGCTGAAAATAATGAAAGGCTCCCGGAAGCTCTTCAATACGCCAGGCGCGC
>JABMRO010000550.1 GCA_013202635.1 Planctomycetota bacterium | reverse complement strand
TGACAGTATCGGCGTGGGTGAGGATGGGCCGACCCATCAGCCGGTCGAGCATTTGGCGAGCTTGCGGGCGATACCGAATTTGTTGGTGTTCAGACCCGCTGACGCCAATGAGACGGTGCAGGCGTGGAAATACGTATTGGAGAATAGAGACGGGCCGGCGGCATTGCTTTTAACCCGGCAGGGATTGACGGTTTTAGACCAGGACAAATACGGTTCGGCGGCGAATCTAAGTATGGGCGTTTACATTTTGGCCGGTACTGATAAGCCGGATGTGCTGTTATTGGCAAGCGGTTCGGAGGTTGGCCTTGCGGTGGAAGCCGCAGAGAAATTAGCGGCTGAAGGAGTTACCGCGCAGGTAGTCAGTATGCCGTGCTGGGAGCTGTTTGAAAGGCAGAGCAAAGAATATAAAGATTCAGTGATTCCGCCGCAGATAAAAGCAAGAGTTGGCATTGAGGCCGGCGTCGAATTAGGATGGAGTAAGTGGCTGGGTGAGAAGGGTGTTTTTGTTGGGATGTCGTCTTTTGGTGCATCCGCACCGGCCAACATTTGCTTCGAGAAGTTCGGCGTTACGGTTGATAACGTCGTAACTGCAGCAAAAAAATCAATAGCAGACAGCGTTTAGCGGATAAAACCACAGGTTGAATATGTGTGGATTACCGTTTCCGGGGATGTTGAAAAACATATCGCAATATAGGCTTATGGGGTAAAGCCTGATTTTGGTGGATGAGCACGGCCAAACAAGTTTGACCGTACCACCCTTCGTCGTGAATTTGGACTTTTTTAACAGATCCTTACTCGGGAATGACAGTGAGCGGGGGATAGCAAGAGCAGAGCACTTCGAAAAGATTCTCGCTAAAAAGGTTTTTGCTGGTTATACTGTGGACTCATAGTCTTAGTATAGCGTCCTATGGAACTGGGGACAGACAAGATAGTTGCAGAGATAATCTCCCGGCTGAAAACCGCCCCTGCGTTTTCTTGCCCGCCGCCCCGACTCGCGTCGGGAGACGCGGGGGCAGGCGAAAGCAAGAGTGGGGGCGAAAGGGTGGTTAAAGTCGAGGGGACGTGGGGATCGTTTGCGCGCCTTTTGGGGGCTTACATATCAGAGAAAACTTCTCGGCCAATTCTGTATATATGTCCGCACATTGACGATGCCGACAAGGCAGCGGATGATTTGCATACATTCGGGAGTGAAAGAATCGATACCTTCGGTGCCTGGGAAGGCGAGGAGGATTTGGCGGACGCCACCGATGAGATAAGGGCTGAGAGACTTAAGACCGTATCTCGTGTTTCGTGTCTCATACCTCGTTCCGAGGAAGGCGCATATATTATCGCGGCGCCGATACAGGCGCTTTGTCAGCCTATACCGAAGCCGGAAGCAATAGAAGCAAGCTGTCTTCGATTGGAAGTTGAAAAAGAAGCCTCGCCGGAACAGGTTGTTGAGTGGCTGGTTGAAAATGGTTTCGAGCGGGTGGAAAGGCTTGACTTGCCGGGGCAGTTTGCTCGCCGCGGGGGGATTGTTGATATTTATGCTCCGCTGGTGCTCAAGACCCAGGACTCCAGACCAACGATACAAGATCAGGCTCCGGCATCGGAGGCAGAGGCGGTCAGGGTCGAATTTTTCGGTGATACTATAGAAAGTATCCGCGAAATCAATCTGGATACACAGCGTTCAAGTCGACAGATACAAAGTATCAGAATAATTTCTACGGTGTGCGGAACTGGGGAGGAACAGAAAGAGCTTTTTATAAATATCCTGCCGAAAGATACCATAATAATTCTTGATGAGCCGGTCGAGATTGAAGAAGTTGCTAATGTGTATTTAGAGCGGCTCGAAGATGCGAGCCGGCTATACAGGTGGTCGGATATTTACAAGGCGATGTCGAATTTTACACAACTTAGAATCTGCCGGTTTGCCACGGGGGAGCAGGACAATTTCCTCAAAGTGGATATTCGAAGTGTGCAGCAATTTCAACACAAGGCGACTTCAGTGTGGGCCGGGCATAAGGCGGCGCTGGAGGAATTAGTGCAGGAGGCAAAACAGGGAAAAGAAGTGCTGCTTTACTGCGAAAGCTCGGCTGAGCTTAAGCGGGTGGGCGAAATTATAACGGATATTAACAAAGAAATTCCGTCAAGGTTCAAACTGTTGTCGGGATTTATTCATCAGGGTTTTGTTATAAATTCATTGAAACGGATTTTGATAAGTCATCACGAACTGTTCGGGCAATACGCCCTTAAAAGAAGGCGCAGGCCTGCACGGCCAACATCGCCGGTGGATACGCTGAGTGATTTGCAGGAAGGAGACTATGTCGTTCACGCTTCCTATGGCATCGGCAAGTTTTCCGGGGTGAAAACGATACGGGAAAAGGGCGGTACGAATGAGTATCTTACAATTGGATATGCGGACGGCGTTAAAATCCAGGTTTCTGTCCGTAATATTGCGCTGGTGCAGAAGTATATAGGGACAAGTCCAAAACGGCCGAAGTTGAGCAAAGTCGGCTCAAAAAGATGGCAAAAGCAGAAAGAAAAGGTTGCGTGTTCAGTACGGGACCTTGCAGTCGAATTGCTCGATGTCCAGGCCAAACGCCAGGCGACGGGCGGAATTGCATTTGGGGAAGATTCGAACTGGCAGGCCGAGTTCGAAGAATCGTTCGCTTATCAGGAGACGCCGGACCAGAGCACAGCCATAGGCCAAATTAAAGCGGATATGCAGCAGGCCGTGGCGATGGACAGACTGCTGTGCGGCGATGTGGGCTATGGCAAGACAGAGCTTGCCATGCGTGCGGCATTCAAGGTGGTAGAGAACGGGAAGCAGGTTGCTATTTTAACGCCGACAACGGTATTGTGTGTGCAGCATGGCAGGACTTTTACAGAGCGGTTTGCGGATTTTCCGGTTTGCATCGAGGTCTTGAATCGATTTAAGTCTTCAAAGCAGGCAAAAGACATAATTGCGCGGGCGAAGGCGGGCAGGGTGGATATTCTGATAGGGACACATCGGCTTCTGAGCGGTGACGTCGGATTCAGGGATTTGGGGCTTTTGATAATCGACGAGGAGCAGCGATTCGGAGTCGAACATAAAGAACGACTCAAAAAGCTGCGCGTCAACGTTGACGTTCTAACAATGACGGCTACGCCGATTCCGCGGACGCTGCATATGTCGCTTTTAGGGCTGCGCGATATAAGCT
>JABMRO010000549.1 GCA_013202635.1 Planctomycetota bacterium | reverse complement strand
TTTCATACTCAATATCCAGATCATCTACTGTAAACGCTATATGGGAAATTCCGATTTCACAGATTTCACGCTCCCTCTGCTCTGCGGGATGCGAGTGATACTTCAGTAGTTCTATCATCTGCCCAGATGGAGAAGTCATTTTGACCGTTGTAACTTTTACATTTCGTAGCGATGAAATGTTGTCAATATAATCTCCAGCTTCTTCCATCTGTTTTACAATATGAAATCCGAGAGGATCACGATAAAAACAAAGTGATGCTTCTAAGTCAGCAACTACTATACCAGTGTGGCGAATGTCTTTGATCATTTTGTATCCTGAATTGTCTCAGCAATGGTCTCATCAAAAACATCAAGTCCTTCCTCTAAAGCCTCATCCGGTATTGTGAGCGGTGGCCCGATTTTAATTGATTCGCGGCCTGTATGGACAAGAAGTAACCCTTTTTGCATGGCTTTTTCACATACCTTGCTTGCAAAAAACCCATCCGGCTCGCCTGTCTCCGGGTCTTTGAAAAGGACACCCGCAAGGAGACCCTTGCCAAATATCCAGGAGATTCTATCCGCATATTTTTCCTTGAGTTCATCGAGATGCTGATGCAACATGTCGCCCTTTCTCGCTGATTCCACAATTAGATTCCCGGATTCAATTGCCTCTAAATTTGCCAGACCTGCGGCACAACAAAGAGGATTTGCAGAATGTGTGCTGCTCATGGAACCAAATTCGGGCAGATCCATTATCTTTTTACTACCAATAACGGCAGACAATGGCAAGCTTCCGCTCAATGCCTTGCCAAGACAGAGCAGATCGGGTTCAACATTATAATGTTGATAGATAAATAATTTTCCACTTCTTCCAAAACCGCCCTGAATCTCATCAAAGGTTATCAAACAACCATGTTCTTTTGCAAAGCCTGCAAGCGCCTTAATATATTCAACCGGATAAAATATGGCGCCCCACCCCAGGTAGGATTCAACTATAAAACCTGCAATATTATCGAAGTTTAACCCTTTTGATTTTAAGGCATCCATGTCTTCCCGGAAACGCTTTGCCCAATCATATTTCTTATCAAAGAAATCTTTTACAGTCCACGGATAAGGAAAGGGTAAATGATGCATATTGGGATCTCGGTACCCGATCCAGGCGGATTGATGGGGGTCTCCTTTAAGCATTTCAGCGCCCATGGTACGGCCATGCATAGCGCCCTGAAATGAAATAATGCCCATTTTGGTTGGACTGATGGTTTGACCATGCATTCTCATCAGCTTTACTGCACATTCGGTCGCTTCAGTTCCGGCAGATAATAAAAAGGCTTTTTCAAATTGAGCAGGAGTTATTTCAATCAGTTTTTTTAAAAATTGGGCTCGTGTCTCATGGGCAAATGTATATGTGTGGAGAAGTTTATGATCTATAGTTCTCTGAAGTGCAGATATTATTCGAGGATTTGCATGTCCGGCATTAGCAACAAAAATGGTGGACGTAAAGTCGATCCAACAATTTCCACACACATCATAAACCTGAAAATCTTCGGCTTTGTCCCATACTACAGGAAGTTGTCCGTGCATTGAGCGAGATTCATACTTTTCAAGATCAAGTAAAACTTTTAACGTCTCCGGTGCTGGAATTGCTGTTTTTATTGTCCGATATTTTGTAGTTACAGGTAATACATCGACAGGAGTTTGCGAAAATTGGTATTTCATAGCTGGTTTTTCTCTTTTCCGAACAGTTTGTTAGTAATTGCGGGTTCTTTTGCCACTTGGTATTCCAGATAATCAAAGTCTTCTAACGTGTCAACCTCAAAGATACGCGGTGTGACGTATGCAATAACTTTATTTCCTAGTATTTTCTTGTTCTTTACAACATAGAAGCTTTTGTATATATCGACATACCCATTTGCAATGTAGGTCTTTGGAAACACCTGTCGAGGTTGATTTGCTGCATCCAAATCGAATGATCCTGAACAAATACATTTCAAGTAATCTCTGTCTATTTCAACCGTCTTATAAGAAGTCTCTGACATCTCATGTACAGATCGTAATGCAGTAGCATAGTTATCATGGCAAATACGTTCAATAGCTTTTTCTATGCAAGCTGGATCACGCAGAGGTGTTGTCGGCCGCAAATGAAGTAAATACTCAGGTTGAAGGCCTTCATTATCCTGCATCCAATTGAGCACGTGTTCGATAAAATCATAGTCTGTACTATCGTCACCGGATATTGCATCAGGCCGTAGAAAAGGAACTTCTGCTCCGTATTTTCGTGCTATATTCGCATACAGTTCAGAGTCAGTGGAAACAATTACTCGATCTACATTTTTTGCTAACCGTGCGGCTGCAATGCTATAGGCAATTAACGGGTATCCGGCTAAGAACTTAATATTTTTGTCAGGAACGCCCTTGGAACCTGAACGTGCTGGAATTACCGCAACAATATTTGCCATAAGAAAGTTCCTTTATTGATGAGATTCAAAAGGAATATGCGCCCTGAGTTTTTCCGCAATGGGAATTTCTTTATCATTCATTCTTATATCACCATTTCCCATGGCTTTTTCAATTTTTCGTACAGCACCTACCAATTGTAAAAATCCCATAGGTTCAACTGATGCTGCCTGATCAGAGCCATACATGGCACGGTCAAGCGTAATATGCCGTTCCAAAGACGTAATCCCGAGCGCTGCCGCTCCATACGATACCGCCAGACCAACTTCATGTCCGCTGTAACCCACATCACATTTATAACGATCACGGAGCGTCTTAATGCGGTTTAAATTCGCATCTTCATCTGCCATAGGATAAGTCGAAACACAATGCATAAGCTCAAAGGGGCAACCTGCTTCCCTGAATATCTCCACTGCCCGGTCGACTTGATCGAATTCAGTCATTCCGGTAGAGATAAATGTGTGCTTTTTTTCTGAAGCCACTTCCTTGAGCAAGTCCTCATAAACAATCATTGCGGAGGCGATCTTATTATATTTGCAGTCAAACTGTTTTAGGAATTTTTGACTCTCTAAATCCCACGCCGAAGCAAACCACTCAATCCCCTTTCCCTTGCAATAAGCATCGATCTTTTTATATTCATCCAGACCGAATTCAAGACCTTCCTTCTGGGCTCGTTGAGTGGCCCCCCACGGGCTTTCCCGAGGTGAGTCCAGCAGTTCCTTTGTATACACCAGATCAATAGCCCTCTTCTGGAACTTAACAGCATCAGCGCCAGCTATTTTGGCAACATCAATTAACTGTTTTGCAATCTCAACATCACCGTTGTGGTTGATTCCAATTTCCGCAATGATAAAGATAGCCATTTACCTTCTCCTTGGTTTAAAATATTTTTTCTAAACGAAAATCTCGAATGTCCCAGATAGCTGATAGCTGAGCACATAATAATAATGATTGTAGCTGCTATATTTGGGTTGATGTGGCCTACCTCAACAAGGGCAGGCTCAGACAAAAGGTGATCACATAAGTTGTTGAGAATCTGAAAAACTCGGCGATTATTGCCTTACCTCTTTCCTCGGACCTAGAGGTGATGTATTTGTGGCAGATATAGACATTGACAACCGCCAGGATTTGCGCCAGCACCATGGCGCTTATATATGCTCTCGATCTTGATGAGAGAAGCCACGCGAAAAGCGTGTCAAACAGGCAAAAAATACCATAACCGAAAATAGTATTCCAGACACCGACAAGGACATATTGTGCCTTTACTTGATGTTTTGTTCTCAATACGGCAAGAGAGGTAAACAGTCAGGACATTTTTCAGTCCTTACAAATTTCCGAATCGTCGGGGTTAAAATTTATCCTCTCCTTCTCAATAACTAAGGGTCTTTTTTTTACCTGCGTGTATATTGCTCCTATGTATTCTCCGATTATTCCAATAAAGAATAACTGGACAGCGGCAAAGAAGAAAACACCGATGACCACAGGCCCCATTCCAACCTGGAAACGAGACCAGAAGATAAGCTTGTAGAGAAAATAACCAATGGCAACCAACAGGCTGACAAGAGCAACTGAAAAACCAAGAAAAGTTGCCATTCTTAAAGGGACTTTTGAATGATTAACAAAACCTAACATAGCCATGTCGTACAATGTGTAAAAATTGTTCTTTGTTTTACCCCTTTTTCGCTTTGGTTGTACAAACTCGATTTCTGCTACATCAAAACCCACCTCTGTAATAAGTCCCCGCAAATATGGATACGGCTCTTTTAGGCTTTTTAAAACACTGATAATCTTTCTATCGTAAAGACCGAATCCCGTGAAATTCTTTATTTGTTTCACATCGGATAATTTTTCAATAAAGCTGTAATACAATCTCCTTGTTGCAAACATTAATCTGTTTTCTTCACTCTTTGATTTTACCCCTACAACTATTTTGTAGCCCTCTTCCCATTTTTTAATAAAATCTATGATTATTGAAGGCGGGTCCTGAAAATCGGCTACAAGCATTATAACCGCATCGCCTCCGGCCTGAAGCAATCCATGATACGGCGAACGAATATGTCCAAAGTTTCGCGCATTAACAATTATTTTTACGTTTTTATTCTCTTTCGCAATTTCCTTTAATATTGAAACGGTTCTGTCTTTTGAGGCATTATCGATAAAAATATGCTCGTAAGTGTAGCCCTCAAGGCTTCCCAGAACATCCTTCACACGCAAATAAAGTTCTCTTACATTCTCTTCTTCGTTATAACAGGGCGTGACAATGCTGATAAGCTTCAATTTTTAAATTCCTTTTTTCCCATTCAATGTTCGATGTTGGACGTTCGATGTTCGATGTTCATCTCTTTTGCCCAATTCCATTTTATTGTCCTGCGAAGAGCTTCTCCTAATGTTATTCCCGAATCGAGCTTTAACTGTTCCCTGGCCTTTTTAACAGATGGCACATAACGTTCCACCGGTTGTCCGGGTACATGCGATTTGGCAATGACGACTTTTGGTGAATTTGGAAAGGATGCGGCAACCTCATACGCCAGATCCTTGATGGTTATGGTATCTTCTGAGCCGACGTTGTATGCTTCACCCGGTACGCCACGAAACAGCAATGTCCAGAGCCAGACAGCCAGGTCAGCCGCGTACATATAGGAATTGCAAGGTGTTCCGTCACCCGCAATATGTATGGGGCCGCCTGCCAGACCATCACGAATAAAATTCCCAATCGCATAATGAATGTTTAAATTGAGATATGGACCTACAAAAGCGAAACAGCGCGCTATTGTAGGTCCTATGCTATATTCTTTTTGGTAAATTGAACAAAGAAGTTCAGCAAGTCGCTTGGCTTCCCCATATGCTGAATATGTTGAAACCAGTTGAGTTGTGTCAGGCGCGCCTGAGTAATCTTCCGGAACGTGAGACACCTCCGGCGGCTGTTTGCCATACACTGCCCCGGAACTTGTAAAAAGCAACCGCTTTGTTCCACAATGCCTTGCAAACTCAAGCGTTCTTCGAGTCCCTTCCACGATAGTATCCACCATCAATAGCGGATTTTCTGCATTTAGCTGAGCGCTGGCATCTGTTGCGGCATGAATAATAAAATCAAAGCGTTCTTGAGGAAATCCAAAATCTCGCACATCCCCCTGTTGAAACCTGACGCCCGATGCTTCGGCAAGGTGAGGATAACGGGTCTTAAAGGAATCAGGATTGCGGCTTAACACGACCATCTGAGCGTCCAGCTTCAGTTGATCATTGGCCCATGCAAAACTCTCCAACAACCATTTTCCAAAAAAGCCCGTTCCACCAGTGAGAAAAACCCTTTTCTCTCGCAAATCTTCCCATAATGCCTTTGTGTGCTTAAGGATATGATCTATATCTTGCGATAGTGGGTTACTAATTTCCATCCAAAACAACTCTGTCTTTTTCCCAAAAAGCTGTGATTAAAGTCGGTTCCACATAATAGTGCGCTTAATAGCTGAATCAAGATCCACATTTGCATTTAAGCCCAAAGTATTTCTAGCCAAATTAACATCCGGAACAAACTT
>JABMRO010000548.1 GCA_013202635.1 Planctomycetota bacterium | reverse complement strand
GGAACAGTCAGCCATGAACCGGTAACCAGTGTCGATTATTTCCCGACCATTTGCCAGGCCGCCGGTGTTCCACTGCCAAACGACCGTGACATAGACGGCATTTCACTTCTTGGACATCTAAAATCAAACGGCATCCAGGAGTTGAACCGTCATGCACTATACTGGCACTTCCCGCATTATCGAGGCAACATTGTCCCCTATAGCATCATTCGAGAAGGAAGCTGGAAGCTCATCAAAAGATATGAAGGCAAACCATTCGAACTGTTTAATCTAAAAGGCGACCTCTCCGAGGAAAACGACTTTTCGCAGATATTGCCCGCAAAGGTCAGGCAGCTTGATGCTAAATTAAGACGCTGGCTGCGACTCACCGGCGCCAAACTGCCCAAACCGAATCCGGACTATGACTCGAATAACTCTTAACGGGAAAGCAAAAATAATAAAAGACCTCAGCAAAAGGAACTAATATTATGAATCGACGTGATTTTTTAAATACCCTTGGTTTGAGCGCCATCTATCTTACACTGCCGGGATGTACTAATTCTCAGCAGAGTGCCGGCAAGGGTACTCGACCCAACATTCTGTGGATTTTGTCCGAAGATATAAGCCCCGATCTTAGCTGCTACGGTACACCAGAGGTAGAGACTCCAAATCTCAATAAACTCGCCAACCAGGGTGTCCGCTTCACCAACGCATTTACTACCAGCCCGGTTTGCTCTACCAGCCGCTCGGCTATGATTACCGGTATGCACCAGAGTTCCATTGGTGCTCACCATCACCGAAGTCATCGTAAGGATGGATACATGCTGCCGGAGCCGGTACGGCTGATAACAGAATACTTCCGCCAGGCAGGATACTTCACCGCCAATGTCAAGACTGCTGCTCCCGGAGTACGCGGCTCGGGCAAAACGGATTTCAACTTTAAGTACAGTAAGCCCTTTGACGGCAGTGACTGGAACCAGCGGGCACCCGGCCAGCCGTTCTTCGCACAACTATCAATCAGTATGACGCACCGCGGTGGGCAGTGGAAGGGTCTTGATAAAAAACTCGATAATCCCGTTGATCCGACGAAAGTCAAGTTGCCCCCGTACTTTCCAGACCATCCAACAGCACGAGCAGACTGGGCAATGTATCTAAACTCTATCCAGATGATGGACCAATACATCGGAAAAATTATGCAGCGCCTCGATAACGAGGGGCTAACAGACAATACGGTTGTAATTTTTATCGGCGATCACGGCCGTTGTCATGTCCGCGGCAAGCAGTGGCTTTACGATGCAGGAATTCGGATTCCTCTGATTGTACGCTGGCCGGGCAAATTAAAACCGGGACGTGTAAATAAAGACCTGGTTAGTGCAATCGATATTTCTGCAACGATTTTGAAAATTGCAGGTATTAAGCCGCCAAAACATCTACAGGGTCAGGTTTTCCTCGGTCCAGATGCAAAGAAGCGGGAATATATCTTTGCAGCTCGCGGCCGATGCGACGAAACTATAGAGTGTATTCGCTGTGTGCATGATGAACGCTACAGCTACATTCGAAATTACATGCCGTACCGTCCATGGATGGCCCCAAATCGCTATAAGGACACCAGCTATCCGATGCGTGAGCTCCTGCGCAGCCTGCATGCCGAAGGCAAACTTACTCAAGCTCAGAAGAAATTCCTGGCGCCGGCCAAGCCGCCGGAGGAATTATACGACCTGAAAAATGACCCTCACGAACTGCACAATCTGGTCAACTCACCTGAGCATCAAAATATTCTAAAACGTATGCGTGCGGCCCATATTAAATGGATGCATCAAACCGGAGACATAGGGCTGATTCCAGAACCGGAACTGGAGAAAATTTATCTAAAGCACGGCAACGGCTATGACATACTGGCCCAGCCGGAAAATCACGACCTGATTGACCGCATTCGGGAGATAATAGAACTCGCCGAATCCGGGAAATCGGCAATACCGGAACTCATAAATGCAATGCAGGATAAGAGACCATCAGTACGCTGGTGGGCAGCAATCGGTATGGGTAATAT
>JABMRO010000547.1 GCA_013202635.1 Planctomycetota bacterium | reverse complement strand
CCGTGGTTTCCCTTGATATTTCGCGTTAACTCAGCAAATAAGGGTGCAAGGGTGAGTCTCCCATAACTGGTCAGAGGATACAAATTGCTCGTGTGAATGAACTGCTGCACGCCCTCATGATGCCTCTGTTCCGCTTTGAACAAGTTGTACAAATTGGGATCCGAAGATTTAAGTCCCTCAATCATCTTCTTGCGGGCTGACATATGCGCAGCATTTGCAATCTCAAGATTTCGGGTAGCAAAGAATTCTCTTGGATCCAGTTGAATTTGATCCCATGGTGGGTTCCCAAGAACACAGTCGAAGCCACCAGACCAACCAGTCTGTTCATTTTCAGGAGCTTCATTTTCAGCAGGAATTCGGAAAACATCCGGGAATTCCAGATGCCAGTGGAAGAATTGATACTGTTTCTTAAGTCTGCTGATCTCTTCTTCCATCCAGAGAGCAATGTTGTGAGGATTTTGTTCTATTTCACTAAATATCTTTTCTGTTATGGGATAATCGATTTGCTTGGTCTTAGGGAATACAAAGGCAGCGCACCAGGTATCAGCCAACAGTTGGCCAAACTTGTAGCTGGTGGAATTGACTATCTCGGCATATTTCTTCCGTTTTTGTTCGACAGCCTCAACGGTATCATCCGGCATTTCATCAATGGAGAGCATACTTACCGGCAGATTACCCAAACGATCCCAGGGACGTGTACCATAGAACAGCATGGCCTGGCCTTTTCTTTCATCCTTGTTTTGTTTTTTGAATTCTCTACAGAGGACCTTGTCATCGCCTTCGATGGGTTTAAAGGCATCATCTGGGATTCCATCGGCCATAAGGGCCGGTGTTGTTCCAAGTAAACTGTTGCCGTATTTGATGTGATGGTCGAGAAATGATAAAGGCTTTCCAGGCTCAAGGGCTTCCAGCCAAAGGCTTACCTTGCACAGTTCGACCGCCATAGGATTCATATCGACACCATAGATACAATGACCTATGACATCCCTCAGGGCCATGTGTGTAGCTTCGGGTGACGGTTCATCATCGCCGGTTCGAAAAGCCGCCAGTCGCTTGGCCATGCGGTGGGCTGCAGCAACAAGAAAGTGACCACTGCCAGTAGCCGGATCACATACCTTGAGGTTAAGAATGGCTTTTTCAGGATTGTCTTTTTTAACAGCTTCATCCAACACCGGCTCCAGGGCTGAATCGAGGAGGCAATTGACCAGACTTGAATGAGTGTAGTAAGAGCCGGTCGTTTTGCGTTCGTGGCCGGCAGCTGTAGTAAGTTCAAACGTACCGACATCGACGTTCAGTTCCGGGTGCAGTTCCAGTAGTGATTCATAGACGCTGCCCAGTTCTTCAGAACCGAGATTTTTATAATCAACCGCCCGCAAGACATTGTTATCAATAGTAAATGCCAGAGCCCGTACTGCTTCCAGAAAATCCCGGTTAGAAATATCACAGCCATCAAGGTCAGCGATTGCATCTTTCGACCAGAGAAAGCTGCCTAACGCCGGCAAGGCCAATTCGGGGCAACCTTCTTTGCTGCCAAGCTTATCAAAAACGAGTGATAATCCTCGCCATAGGTCATAATGTCGTGTTCCACGCTTGTTTTGAGCAAGTTTTCGCAAGCGTGTGGCAGAATAGTGTTGCATATAAAAGTCTTTTGTGTGCTGGTCTGCTTTTGGATCAAATAACAAACCTCTATCTTCGGAAACGAATATAAATATGAGGCGGTAAACTATTCGCAAAAGCTGACGGTAATAGTCCTGCTTGTCGAGAGTACCTTTTTTGAGCTTGTCCTTCAGTTCGGTATTCGCTAAATGCGAGAGAAAACCACTGCCAAGTGATTTGATAGCTTCTTCAACACCATTACGGAGCTGGTCCAGAGCCCTTGTGCCTTGCTTCTGTGCTGCCTGAGACCATTTTTCCAGCCAACAATGTTCAGGAGTTTTATCTTCCGGGACCTCTACACGCGACTGATGACAAAGCAGCCACAGCAAAATGAAATCTGAATAGACTTCGCCATCCATCATGCCAGCCAAGTCAAATTCCACGAATGCCTGGCGGGTAAGGCTGATATTATCCCGCAGAATACGCAGTCTCAATCCGTTGGAGACAAAAGCCCAGAGGTGATCGTCAGAGCGGTTTAGAAATTCCTGGACGAGGCCATGCGGGCTGACTCTGGCGGCACCGGCTACACCAGCAGTTCTGCGGTCAATATCAACTCGACAGCCTATTAGGTGTATCGGTGCTGGCTGCCAGAAGTGTGATATGGGATAGCTTTTACCTTCTATATCTACTGCCTTTGATGTAGGGAGACGGCCATAGCCCAACTCCTGAAAAAGAGGCAGCAGCCATTTCTCGCGAGTTGCAGTAGTACCGAGGTCCTTCTCGGGCAGTTTATTCACGACAGTATTAAAACCATTCCATACAGCCAAAAGCCTGTTCCAGGAACGGCTAATCGCTTCATTTAGCTTCTCGGTTTCGCCCAGATGATAATCGGCTGGCTTGAGGCCTTCCAGGTCGCCGTCACCTTCGGAAATTCGCTGCAGTAAGTCTGCGGGAAGCAGTGCTCCTTCGGTTCGAATCGTCGCGAAGATGTCGCGGCTTCTGGTTTGCATTATCTTTCCTTAAACGGCCGGCAGATAGACATAGATACCCAAAACATCCGGAGGAAGCTTGGGTTCTACACGATAGCTCACACCTCGAGCCTGTGCAGCCTTTCGTACTCGCTGATGAGCATCAAGTAGCTCCTGGCCGTAACTTTTGGCTTTTTCACTAAGATAAGACTGAAGCTGGTCAAAATCGTCAGTGACCTTACGAACAAAATCACTTGCCTGCTCCGGACTTATATTCCTGTCAGGTTTTGCCTGCAGGAGAGCCTCAGCCTGTTCTTGGTCAAGCCATTCGGCATTAGCTGGAGACCCGGCAAAGGCCAGCAGTCGACAGTCCTCAGCCAGCAGGGTCTTTTCCTGGTCACCATGTTTAGTGATAATATGATAACGGTATCTAACTAACAAAACTGTTGTACGTCGTTGAACACTTTTGGTATAGACTACTCCTGCGCGACGAGCAATCCCCTCCTCGATCGGATCAAGAGACGTATTCATCACATAGTTGGCCAAGCCTTCAACAATCGGATGTGTACGGTTTAAATAAATTGTGCCATCTTTAACAGGCATTTCAAAACGTGCCCTAAATGACTCGATGTTTCCTATGGCATCACGGAGTGAACGAGGAACTTCCGTTAAATCAAACTCAACAGTGCCATCACCATTTTCCGTAACAACTGCTTTGTGGGCTTGAAAAGCCTGCTTCGTAAATTCAGCCACATCAACTCCCGATCCAATAGCCGACTGGACCGCTTGAAGCTCGTGCGAAACCTCTTCAACCTTGATTGTTTCCTGAGCAAACATAGTGCGGGATCGCTTCTCTTTTTCCTTTGCACTCTCCCATTTGGCGAATAAATCCTCTTTCTTTGGCTTAAAATACTCGTCAAAACCTGGGAGATACGCTTCAGCTGTGCCCGCCTGCTCTCGTAGCAGTAATCCTTCGAATATAGCCTCAATGACTTCATTTGTGCTTGCAGGAACAGCAACTGAGATGCCGAGCGAACTGCGAATTGTCCTGTGCTTGCGAATAAGAACATCAAGAACAATACCATCTATCTGATTATCGGTGCCGTAATAGGTCAGGACGCGAACTTTTGGTTGCGGTTGTCCGAAACGATCAACTCTCCCCTCACGCTGTTCGTGTCGTGTTGGATTCCAACATAGATCGTAGTGCATAACTGCATCGAAATTATCTTGAAGGTTTATGCCTTCACTCAAACAATCAGTGCATACGAGGACCCGTTTAGAGGATTTTGCCAGTTGCAATATACGGTTCTCCCTTTCCTTCGGGGGTAGAGTCCCCGTGATAGAAAAAACTTCTACACCCCTTGGAAGTCTTTTGCGAAGTTCTTCGGCAACATAATCGGCAGTCGGGATAAAACGACAGAAAAGTATAGGACGGTAGCCATCTTTTAAGAAAGATTTGACTAATTCTACTGCATCTATGACCTTTTGGTCTTTTTCACCTTTCAACTTATCAGCGTCGCGTGCCATCGCAAGTAAACGCCTGCGGTTTGCTGCCTCATCTTCAGCTTGTTCTCCGATGTCACATCCAGGTGCAATATCTAACCTTTCCGATATTTCCTCATCATTAAGGTCGAGTACTGTTTGCTGGCCGATCTCATCCGCTTCCTCAGCAGTTTCAGTATCTGCAGTGGCGGCACGGCTTCGCAAGGTGGCTGCAGCGGCTGCAGGACTTGATGCCAGTGAGCGCAGCAATGCCAACGCTGACCACCATCGCACCCGTTGCTTGTGCCGATGGCCTTCTTTATCAATTACGGTTTCTCGGGCGTAATTTAGAACACGATCAAACAGTTTTCTATACTCGCTAGAAAGCTTGTACGTCTCTTCTGCTTCTTCACGGTCAGGGAAAGGTGTTTCCGTCTGCAGATAGTGACGAATATCAGCCCTGCGTCGCTGGATAAAATGACCTGCCAATTGCCTACGGTGATGTTCATTTTCACGGCCCGAAAGATTTTCAGGAAGGTAGGCAAAGTTAGTATTTAGAAATGTCAATAAGGAACGAAAAGCTTCTTCTTTACCGCTGTGGGGTGTAGCAGTGACAAAAATCATATGTCGTTCTTGATTGGCGGCAAGTCCTTTAATCAATTCATAACGCTGATGTCGACCACCACGTCCGACGGCACCATAAGCACAACCATGAGCCTCGTCAACTATTACCAGCTCAGGGCATGCTCGCAAAAAATCGTCTCGGCGTCGGTCCGATTTAATAAAATCGGTTGAGACAACAACATATGGACACATATCAAAAAGTGACTGATTACCAATTCTGTATTTTCGCTCCAACCTTGTAGCGGTACTCGACAGTACTAATTCGGCCTCAATGTGAAATTTGTTCTTCAGTTCCATTTGCCATTGTTCTGCCAAATGTGGTGGACAAAGAACAGCTAATCTACGAGATTCTCCACGGTCCAAGAGTTCCCTTGCAACGAGGCAAGCTTCGATTGTTTTCCCGATACCGACATCATCAGCAATTAACAACCTAATAGGATTCAGTTTAAGGGCTATTAATAAGGGGACCAATTGGTAAGGACGGGGCTCAACTGCGATCTTAGCAAAGGAGCGAAAAGGTCCTGCGCTTGAACGAAAACCCAACCGTAAAGCATCCCTAAGTAAACGACAGGAGCGGTAATCACCAACTTGCATGGGGTCCGGAAGTTCAAACTGTGCAGAATCAACATCCTCCAAATTCAAATGTATCCCGGTAACTTCGTCCTCGGTTCCACCTAAGGGCCGAAGTATCAATATCTTGTCGTTAGAATCGGGAAGTACAACCCATTCTCTACCACGAGCTTTTACTAATGAACCAATGGCAAAAGCCATCATG
>JABMRO010000546.1 GCA_013202635.1 Planctomycetota bacterium | reverse complement strand
GAGCTGGAAAACACCCCGATTTTCAAGTGACATTATGTATCCATTTTGTCACTACAAATCTCAATTTTGTCCATATCGAGTCCGAATAAATGTCAATTTTTTGCAGAAATACAAATATTTTTTGAAATTTTCAGTGTGAAATCGGATTAAGTATCCGGATGAAAAGAAATGCAATAATATAATTCTTTTGGGGATAGCATCTGCAAGGGCTGACTGGATCAACCTGAGTGGTGCGGAAAATGCGCCGTATGACTATTACCGAAAGCCACCGGCATCAGGAAATAACTCAAAGCGACCTTGACAAAACGACAAGACCACAGTTAAACTTGTATCTGGAAGCAGACAATACAGAATCCGCGGCTAGGCTCCGACGTCACATACACGGCGCCGTGTGCGGACCGTATTATGAACAACCCAAAGGCTCTTAGAAAAAAGGAGGTTACCACATGATTACGGAGATCATCGCTCAGGAACTTAACACTGAACAATTCATTAGTGAGAAGGTAAAGGAAATCAAGGATGCCGTTGCTGATGGAATGGCCATCAACGCCCTCTCAGGAGGCGTCGATTCATCAACGGTCACAATGCTCGGCCATCGTGCTCTAGGACCGCAGCTTAAGACCGTTTTCGTCGAAAACGGCCTCATGCGAGAGGGAGAATCCGAACAGGTCGTGGGTTTTTTCCAAAAGCTCGGTGTCACGGTTGATGTAGTAGATGCACGCAAAGAGTTCTTTGCTGCGCTCGAGGGAATCACCGACCCGGAGCAGAAACGTGAAGCCATTACACAGACCTTTTACAAAAATGTCTTTGGACGCATTATAAGGCAAAGCGGTGCAAAGCACCTTCTTCAGGGAACGATACTGACCGATGTTGACGAGACCGTCGCAGGCATCAAACGCCAGCACAATGTCTTCGAACAGCTCGGTATCGATCCGCAGGCGGCCTTCGGCTATAAAATCCTTGAACCGCTCATTCAGCTTCGCAAGGACGGCGTCAGAAGGGTAGGTAAAGCCTTGGGCTTGCCCGTCGAGCTATTCGACCGCATCCCGTTCCCGGGCCCGGCCCTTGCCGCACGCGTCATTGGCGAGGTAAATCAGGAGCGTATAGAGACTGTCCGCAAGGCCACCGTCATTGTCGAACAGATACTCAGAAACACCGACGCTTTCCAGTATATGGCTATCCTCCATGAAGACCGCGTAACCGGAATGCGCGATGGTAAACGTGACTTCGGCCTGCAAATTGAGCTGCGCTGCTGGGACAGTATCGACGCCAGGACAGCAACGCCGACACAACTCCCGTATGAAATCCTGACCAACCTTGCCGGAGAGATTATCCAGGAGGTGCCAGGTGTAGTCAGCGTCACGTACAACATAACCAACAAGCCGCCTTCGACTATCGAAGCAATCTGATGTGCTCTGCTGAATAAGATTTCCGGCCGCATCGTGTTGCTCCTGGTTGAAAAAAATGATGGATGAATTTGATTTTTACAAGGAAACTGGAGTCTCATTCAGATATATTGTTGTTAGGCAAGCATTACACGTGAGACTCATCATTTATAAAGCAGATTCTTGACTTGGAAGAACCTTCTTAAAAAGAGAAGGAGATTATCATGTGCATCAGAAAAGGATTTACCCTAAAAGAGCTTTTGGTTGTAATCTTCATCATCATTGCTACATTTATCGTAATACCGCTCGTAATACCGAAGCTTTATAAAGCTCCAGGTCCACTTTACCCCCCGCCAACATCCACACAGGTCATTGATGAGATTGTGAAAGAGTTGGAATGGGGAAATATTGTATTTAACGCTCCTACATCAATGCGGTTCAAAGAAAAAGAAACCGTAGAGTTGCTTTTGTCTCATTCAGTGTCAATCAAGGAACTCAAGACGCAATTGGAAAAGGCCATTGGAATAGAATCTGCAAGTGTAAAGATTTCAAATCGAATGGAAGCTCGGCTATCGGGCACGGGATTTCAGGTCGAAGCACGTTTTCCAGAAGTCCAGGCTGTTAGTAGCAAAGGCGTAATACAATGGAAATGGTACGTTACTCCGACAGAGCATGGTTTGCAGCGTCTGCACCTTACTCTATCAGCCAATCTTACTGTATTCAACCGAGATGCACCGTTCGTTATAAGGACCTTTGACCGTACAATTGATGTAGAAATCTCTCTCGCACAGCGAGCATCCAGTTTCTTCTCAAAGAACTGGAAGTGGTTGTGGGCTGCAATACTCGTTCCTGTTGTTGGTTATCTCTGGAGGCGGTACTATAAAGCAAAACATGTGGCAACCTAACAATCTATTCCGCTGCGTGAGGTTGCTTAAAACACCTGTCCTACGCAAAAATTGGAATGAAGGCAAAAACGTTTGAGTCGCGAGTTTTTGAAATGGAAGATAGCTCATTGAAGACTGAATATTGACAGTTTCAGGAAGAGTGATTTCCGGCAAAGTCAGAGCT
>JABMRO010000545.1 GCA_013202635.1 Planctomycetota bacterium | reverse complement strand
CTTTCCGGTTCTCTGTGCGGCTTCGAGGTCTATCATGTACAGGTCGCTGCTTTCTTGGTAAACAGGGAAACAGCCGTAATTGCACATACAGAACAGCAACCAGCGTCCATCGGGACTGATTCGCGGCAGAAGAATGCTCAGACCTGTATTCTGAGCGGAAAGTACGGTTTCCAGCTCGCCCCATGTGTCGCTGTCAATGTCGTAACTTATTCGGACCAGGTCGTACTTGATTTCGTCAAAGTTTTTGGGAATTATATTACGATCCGACCATGTTAACGGTGCGCTGCAGAAATACAAATAACGACCGTCAGGCGACCAGACTGGATAGGTTTCGAGACGGTCCTTTTTAGAAATCTGAGGCGAAGTCTTTATCGTTTTAGAGTCAACTATGTAGTAGGCCAGCAGGGAATCAATATCAATTACATCACGAACCTCACTTGCTGCCGTATGAAAGAACTGATGCACTTTGTTGATAGAATATGCCGCAATCCGGCCGGATGGATGCCACGAGGTATAACCGAATTTTGTCCCAATCTTGTTGACATCGTCATCTTCGATAAGCAGGACGGAGCTGCCATATAACGCACTGCGGATACCGATGAACATTTTGTCCGTGCGATTGTTGCAAAATGTGTGACAGTTCAGGCAGCCGCCTTTGAAATAATCGTTATCCAGTAT
The DNA here is from genome assembly GCA_013202635.1 of Planctomycetota bacterium. Taxonomy (GTDB): domain Bacteria; phylum Planctomycetota; class Phycisphaerae; order Sedimentisphaerales; family Anaerobacaceae; genus NIOZ-UU13. Next base: position 4,876 of record JABMRO010000545.1, on the reverse strand, counting down.
GAGTGATTCGTCGAATCGATGCAAATCTCGCTGATAAATACCCATCTTTCTCCAAAAACCATGGCCTGGGTGGATTCTTCTATATACCAGGAAACCATCTATGTCTTCATTGGCGATTTGATTGGTAATGGAAGAAAAACGGTTCCATTGTGCCGTGGCAGCCGGTGGATTTGCTGTTTTTACAAAGACATCAAAATTCAACTGTTCTCCACGGTTGGCGTTGAGCAGTTCGTGCCATCGGTTCTGGGGAATCATAATCTTCGGTGAGCGGCTGAAGATTTGGATGGTTCTGCCTTTTTTAGAGTGTATTTTTATGCAATACTGTGAGCCGCTTTCTTCCACCAAAAAGTTCAAAGGTGCGATGTTCGGCGGAATAACGGCTTGGCAATAGTCGGGGTGTATTTTGGGTGGTCGGTCAATAGATATATACTGGTCGATGTTCCTTTCGGCCAATAAAAAAAGTCCTGTTCCGGCGGATAATATTAAAAGCGTTAACAGTATGAAAAAATATCGGTGATGTTTGCTCATTGCTCCGTTCCCTGACGTCCATAAACGTAGTAAAAGAAATAGCTGTCCCAGTAATCTTGTGCCAATTTATTGAAGGCGGCCTGTTTGTTTTTTCCGTAGTCGTTCAAGACCTGATTAAAGCCGTCAAAACGCCGACGCGATTCGTCGCTGCCCTGACGACCGAGCAGGTTGACAGGCTTTCTGGTACTGAATACATATATTAATATTGCCTCTTCATACAGTCGGGGGAACTGAGAAAAGCCAAAATCATCTGATCGGCCAAGGTTCTGCACAAATTTATCCAGCCGACCATTCAGCAGGTACCAGCTCATCAGGTATTCAAAAGCCATACGATTTTGCCTGTTCTTTTCCAAAAGCTGCAATAAAGTAGCCTCAATATTATTAAGGGATGTAAATCCGTAATCCTTCTCCATACAGACCGAACGTAAACGCTGAATCTCTTTGTCCTCAGACAGGTCAGGGTCTGATTTCAGACGCTCCAGATAATTATTAGCCCAGTCACCGTAAAACAACGTTTTGCTCAGCGCTCCGAGATAAATCCGAGCGGAGTCATAATTGGCCTTGGCCATGTTTATCGAAGCCAGCCCTTTAAGAATTGAGGGGCGTTCTCCGAGTCCTTCCAGAGATTCCGTGAGTGCATTTTCGGCCATATTCAAAAGGCCTATGTCAAGATAGATGCCGGATTTCTTGCAGGATGCGTGTTCATATTTTTTGGTACTCAGAAAAAGGGTGGCGGGATTCTGTGGCCAGGAGAACATATCATAGCTGAGTTGGCCGGTATGATATAGAGCCCTGTTAGCTGCATTAACTACGAAATAGTTATCCGGATAGCATCGAGCAGCTCTAAGCAGTTGCGGCCACATTCTCTGGCGAGCATAAAAATCAGTCACAAATACAGTTTTTTTCTCTTTATCATAGGAAAAGAATACGGCGGTAGAGGCAATGGCCAGCAGAACCAATGATTCGATAATCCATTTAAGCACCGGCGAGCTTATGGTGAATTTCATTTTTTTTAACAACAGGTTGAGGCGATTTTGTATTTTTGAATTTCGGATTATTTGCCAAAGCCACGAGGCAAGCATAGTCAAAGGAAGGAGCGAATAAAGTATAAAGATTATAACTATCAACTTTCTGCGATTATCAAAAGACAGGATTTTCCAGGATAAAGGTGATAAATTGCTGTAGGCATCGATAATACTGACCTTGAAGACCAGGACGCCCTCAACGTATGGAATGATTGCCGCTGATAAGAGATATAAAAGCCCCAACCAGAATTGGCGTCTGAAAAGTAATTCGTACATCGCACAGAGCACCGCAAAGAGCAAATACGCCCCGGCAGCTATCGTGTACAGAATGACGGACAGAACCAGGACTACAATCAGACGAGAGGTGTTCGAGGTCAGGGAGTGTGTAATCCTTAAGTATAAATATACAAAAAACAGAGACACCAGGAATGCCATCGTGGTAATGAAATGATACGTATATTGAGTATAAATAATGAGTAAAAGAATGGGTGGGATGTAACGCAGCCGGCAAAGGTGAGATAAGTTTACGGATTTTAAGATGCAGCCGATACATACGGACATCAACCATGCCTGTATCGTTACCACGAGTGCTCCGGCCCAGCCAATATAGAACAACTGAGACAGGAACGCTCCTGTGTATTCGACAAGTCCACCCGGATGTGATAAGAACCGGCAAAAAAATGCCCAGCCTTTGTAAAAGACAGGGAAATTTGTAATAACCTCGGTACAATTATAAATAAGGCGCAAATCAACAACGAACCAGAGGTACAGATAGAACAGGACAAAAAAGATAAGACATCGGCTCGTTCTTCCAATATCCTGACTCGATAATTTTCGAAGTGAACCTTGCACTACTTCGATCTCATAAAAAAATTTCGTAGAACAGTTTTCAAATGTTCCCAAAAGCAACAAGGAGCATTCGGGAAGGCACACAGCTACGTATTTAACATGGCACAAAGAACAACCGTATTAAAAGAAATTATACTCTATCCGGTCTGAAATGCACTTGCTTTTTATGGATTCCATTATGCAATGTGTCGATAAAATATTGAAAAAAGTACAAAACCGTAACAAAACAGTAACATATAGTTGTCATAATTGCTCCTGTTAATGTAACCGTTTTTTTGTTAATCTATTTGAAAGGAGCACAATTATGGAAAAGTGGAAGAACATCACAATCATTTTCTTGTTGGCAGTTGGGGCCCTTGGCACAGTCACTTTTGCCAAGTCTTCGGGTACACTGCTGCAGGAAGGGCTGTACGCCGAGGAGGTCGATGGTGACCTCGACGCAGCCATCAGAATCTATGAGCAGTTAATCAAGGAGAGTTCCGCTCAGAGGTCTCACATTGCACAGGGAATGTATCGGTTGGGTATGTGCTATCTTAAGAAGCAGGATGAACAACGGGCCAAGGAGATTTTTGGAAAGTTAGTTGCCAACTACAGTGACCAGACCAAAGTTGTTAACAAAGTCAAGCCTCTACTGGAAGAATTGGGCAATGCTGACCCGGCAGCTCTGATGCCGCCTGAGACCTTAATCTACGTGGAAACCGGCAGTCCGGGCAGGCAAATCGAAACTATTCTGAATATGCTCAAGGGTACTCCGCTTGAGAATCCTCTCGCACTTCTTGGCGGCGGTAAATCCGGGAAGTCACCCGGAGATATAATGGGTGCTCTTATGAATCCGGCTATGATGGCTGAATTCAAGAAGATACGGGGTATGGGAGTCGGCATTAACGGCATTTCTCAAAATAATCCACCGTTCACCGCGGTGTTATTTCCCGGAAAAAGCGATGCTTTACGGGGTTTAATCTTAGCGGGATTGAGTATGGTTGGAACGCCGAGCGAGACTATCGAAGGTATGCAAACTCTGAATATTTCAGGTATGGCAGGCGCCGCTTACGATGATAATATAGTAATCATCGCACGACCGGCCGAACAATTGGCCTGGAGCATAAAGCAATACAAGGGCGTGACCAGCAAGCCTACGCTTGCATCGACTAACAAATCTTTTGCAAAGGTCAGCAAGAAGGCACGTCAGGAAAATGCTCTAACGCTCTGGGCGAACGTCGATGAAGTATTCGGATATCTTTCAGAAATAATTCCGGCAGACATGATTCCCGGAGAAATCCGTCTTGCCGACGGCATTGCCGATTTTAAGAATATCGATGATTTGATTGTCTTTCTCAACATTCAGGAAAACGGAATCGCTCTTGAACACAACATAGCTTTTAAGGATGGGCACCGCTGTATCGCATACAACATGATTCGTACCCCGAATCTCAGCAGGGCCGGCTTCGAGGCCGTTCCATCCGAGGCGGTTGGTCTGGTTAGCATCGCTTTTGGTGAGGCTGGAAACACACAGAGCCTGGTTGCAAGTAAAAGCATTGAAAATTTTACAGGCCTTGATATCGGCAGGGAAATATTTGCCAATATTGAACAGATAAACCTGTTTGCCCTGCCGCCGGATAGCTCATCAAACGGAGGTAATATAGGAGTACCCCCAATAGCGGCCAATCTTGGACTGGCAGTAACCAGCCAAAATCCACAACAGACTCGCCAGATTCTGACTCAATTGTTGACAGTGGCTAATCTGGTAACCGGGCAATCCGGCATCGAGGAGCCTGAGAATGATACCGGCAAGTATCAAATTGGACTTGTTAACAATCAGAAACTCTACTGTTATATGAACCAGATGAACAAGACGACTGTTTTGTCGTTAAATCCTATGGTGGTTGAGACTTCGGTTTCGGCGATCAAGAGACGTAGGTCGGTTTGTACCGCCGGGCCGTTAAATGAAGCTGTAAATAAGTTATCGCCAACTACCAGTAAACTGGTGTTAGTTAACGTTGGCGGAGGCATACGTGTTGCCGATGCTTTTCTAACAGCGACGTACAACAATCCGCAAAATCCGGCTCATAAAACATTGGCCCAATTGGCTAAGGCCTGTGAGAAAACAAGCATCCAGTTAGGCACTGATGAACGTATTAACAACTTAAATGTGCGTTTGAGTATAGATCAGCTTCCGCCGCTGGATAACTTATTCCCAGTGCTAATGCAGCTATCTCAGACTGATTTCACAGCAAAGGCCATGGCTACAAAGCCTCAGCCTCGTGAGGGAGCTACGATTGGCATAACAACTGTGTCGAAACTTAAGTGGAAGCCAGGTTCGAATGCTAAATCGCATAAAATATATTTTGGTACCCAGGCCGGCCAGATTCCGCTGTTAGCTGAAGTAAAAAGCTCCAGTCATGATGAATTACCGGAACTGGAAGATGCCACCATGTATTACTGGCGTGTTGATGAAGTTTGGGCCGATGGTACCG
>JABMRO010000544.1 GCA_013202635.1 Planctomycetota bacterium | reverse complement strand
TGTAGTCATAAAAGCCCAGCCTGCTCCGTCACTATTCCACAACAAACCAGGTAATACTTCTGGGGCCGATGTCAATCGGGATTTTGACGTTATATTCGCGGTCAAGTTTATACTTCCTGCTCTTGCCCTGCTGCTCACGGATACTTGCTGTTTTGGTAAGCCCCGTGTAATACAGTGGAAGTTTCAATTCTTTTTTGACCACCCTGTCCAGAGGATTATAGACCATTGCCATACCTTTTATTTTCAATTGCGGATTGACATGCAGTATGCAGTCAACGTTGCGCCCGTCAGGTCTGCGCACGTGAATGATGTCGGAGTCGAGTATATCGCGGTACTCTTTGTAAAAATCAACCCATTTTTTCACGATTGCTTTTGTTTCATCGGTATCGTACAGACGCGGCCCTCGATAGCAGGCCTGCGCGCCTGAGCCAAAGTTCTGCGCAAGGTGCGCATCATAAGCGTTGAGGTGTTCCGAGAGCGGTTCGAGCGTGGCTGCTGCCCCGCCGCCATGGTACTGAACCAACGGCACAAACATCCAGCCCATGCTCGGTGTTTTCTTCCATGTGCCGTCGAATATGTTCTGTCGGCCGAGAATAACCTGCCTTTCACGCGGCAGCGACCAGTTGGTCTCGCGGTAGCCCATAGCACTTTTGTTCGAGCCGTTCAGAAAATACCAGTCCGGAACGTTCAGATAAACGCCTCTGCTGCGGCACCACTTGTAGAAATTGGTAATCTTTTTCCACTGTTTCCATTGCGAATCATTGAGACCGCTATGTCCAGGATGGCTCGTCGATGCGCAAACGTCACCGGGATAAGATCCATCGTGTTCGAGCAGATCCAGGCCCGTTTGTTCGATAAAGATTTTGATTTTCCTGAAATACTCGCTGCCCCACTCGCTGCACAGGCACGGCGAGTTGCCGAAAATAGCGCCGCCGGGTTTGCCCGTCTCCGGATTGATAACATCGTGTTTATCGCTTATCCTGCGGCTGGCCAAAAGCGAATACCCGCCAAGTTCGACATTTTTGCTGTGAGCGTAATCGACCAGCTCCTTCATCCGTGCCATATACTCCGGGTCAATGTTTTCCATATTAAAACCGCTGCCGAATGTCATTATCACCATCTCGAATCCGACCTCGGCACACTGGTCGATTGCCAGCCGCACCGCTTTTGGATTTGCATGACGAACATGCATTATGATAGGATTTTCCGTGGCCCACGGTGCGATGGTTCGGTACATCTTGCGTATTGCCAGACCCTTGCGTTCGCGTTCGGTACTGTCATAAATTAGCTCAAACGTTCGAAATGATTCGAATGTTTTACCCGGCTCGATAATCACATCCGGACCAATTGGCGGCCGGCTCTCTAACATCAGCGGTGTCTTTCGCAGATAGTTGATCTGCGTGCTGTACTGTGGGTCAACAACCCAGTTCGTTGTTTTATTGGCGCTTTTCGGGTCCCCCCCGTGAAAGGCATAATCGCTGTCGATGTGAATATTCGGATACTCCCACTGAGCCGGCTGTTCCACCATTGACTCATACTCTACCGCCGCAAGAATCTCGCTGATAAAAGTATTGAGCCTGACCGGTCCGTCGTTGCCGTTGTGAATTGCCAGCCGCTTTGCTAACAAAGGAATGCCCTGGTACATTTCATAATGTATCGAGAGACTCAGTCCTTTTAGCTTGCCGTTGGGTGGATTGAAATGAAGAGTCAGCGTCTTACCGGAAGCAGGCCATGTTGTGCTTGACGAATAACGCTTGCGGTTCCAGTCGAAGCGTTCTTTTATCTTACCGACTTCGAAGCTCCTGAACCCGAAGGCATTGGGATTGCTGCTCAAAGAATCGACCCATTTGGGCAATAGATATGCGTATTCGACCTGCCCATGCAGGCCGCCGACTTCATACTTTTGTCCGTCGAGTTCGACTATCGCTTCCGGCTTGACTCCGCGGATGACGGATTCGCCTCTCATCAGGTTATCATAGGCGATGGTAGCCGCATTGGGCGCCAGGCGAAATGTCCGGCTGATTAACCCATTGCTCAGAACAATTTCCCTGCCGTCGAGCCGTTTTTCAATCTTCACCGGCTCCTTAATTTGTGTTACGAGCCAGTCCGCCTCGATTGTCTTGCCCCGGACCGTACCTGCGATAAACAAAACCATTATCGTTATGATTGCCGTTTGCTTTTTGTTAATCATCACTTGTTTCCTTTTCTTAAATGTAGTTTTCCTGCTATTGTAGTTAGGTGACATTCTGACCTGCAACGGCTAAAACCAATGCAAATACTTTTGAAGCACCCGCGTCTTTCAGCGTTTTTGCACACTCATTCAACGTTGCTCCGGTTGTTTTGATATCATCAACAAGGCAAATCCTGCGATTTGCGAAATTGTTTCTACGACGCACAGCAAAGGCGCCGGCGACATTTTTGGCTCGTGCCGTTGGGCTCGCCATTGCCGGCTGTAATTTCGTTCGGCGGGTTCGAACAAGGTCGGTACTGATTTTGGCTGTAGGATGCTTTAATTTCCTCGCTAAAAGATGTGATTGATTGTACCCGCGGGCTAATCTCCTCGACCAGTGCAGTGGTACAGCAACGAAAACTTCTATATCATTATAAAAGCCGCTTCCCTGCAAAGCCGAATTGCCCAAAAATCCTACTGCCGAATCCAGTTCTGTCCGGCCCTTTTTAAAGGACAATATCATTTGCTGCAGGGCCTCTCTGTAAACTCCGCCGCGAGCTATGTGATCAAAGTGAAATTCTTTACCCTGGCAATTCGGGCACGCCCCTTCCAAAAGAGCAAATTTGCTGGCATCCCGGCCGCAGCGCCCGCAGTAATCGGCGCCCGTACAGGATAAAAGCTGGCCCCAGCACTTTTGGCACAGCTCTTTATCGGTTTCGCAGATATTTTCGCCGCAATTTATACATACTGCGGGCCAAAGAAGCTGGTTTAAGCTTTGCAGAGCAAAGGTAAAAGCTTGTTTTGGCTTTGTCGTGTCCACGCCGCCAATTATATAGACAGAAACTTGGTTTAACCACAGATAAACTGTGAAAGTAGGCCTGACGATGATTAATCTTGGCTAATTATAAGAAATAGTGATTATACATCCACTATTTATGATGAAAAGGCGGTTTTTAAAAGATAATGATATAAAGTTAAGTATTTCATAAACCCTTTATTAACAATATCCTATATTCCTTCATCTCGTGCTGGCCGAGGTGTTTTTCGGCTTCCGGCTTGACTAATGTACTTTTAACCGTTATAATTGTCATAGTTGCGTTAGTGTATGGCAAGAATAACAAAAACAACCGGAAAGAAACGAAAGAAAAAATCCTCTAAAGTTGCCAGTGTCAAGAGCAAAAAGGCTTTTAAGACCTATCAACAGGCCCTTGACTACCTTTTTGAAAGGACTGACTACGAAAAGCAGGAGCGCCTCCGCTATAACGTCACAACGTTCAACCTCAACAGGATGCAAAAACTGCTCTCTCTATTGGGCAATCCACACAATAAAATCCATACGGTCCATATAGGCGGTACAAAAGGAAAGGGCTCAACCGCTACGATGTTAGCCAGGATGCTCGAAGCGAATGGCTATAAAGTTGGATTATACACATCCCCCCACGTAGTACACTTGCATGAGCGGATTACGATTGATTCAACAATGATTAGCGACTCGGAAATGTGCGGCCTGCTAAATCGGATTTACGCTCCGGTTGAGAAGATGTCAAAGACCGACCAGCCAACTTTCTTCGAGATTATGACGGCTTTGGCATTTCTCTATTTTCTCGATAAAGAAGTTGATATTGCCGTAATTGAAACCGGTCTGGGTGGCAGACTGGACAGCACGAACGTTATTAAGCCTGAAGTCATCGGCATAACAAGTTTGAGTATCGACCATCAGAACCTGCTTGGTAATACGATTGACAGCATAGCAAAAGAGAAAGCGGGGATTTTCAAGCGTGGCGTCCCAGCTGTTACCGTTCAGCAGGAACCCTCGGCTATGCGTGTACTAAGATCTCAGGCTACTGCCGTCCAGGCGCCTTTGAGCGTAACCGGCTGCGATATCGATTTTTCGCAGCGTTTTGAAACCTCGCGGGAGCACGGCCCGCACACAAGAATCTGTCTGACAACGCCGACAAGTAAATTTGAGCATCTCAGAGTGCCCCTGCACGGCAGACATCAGGCAATCAACTGCGGCCTGGCATTAGCAATGCTGGATAAACTCAAATCGGCCGGTTACAAGATAGACAACGACAAAGCCGCCGAAGGTCTTTACAAGGTCTCATTGGCCGGAAGAATGGAGATGATTTGGGATGACCCGAGAATTATGATCGATGCCGCTCACAATGCCGCAAGCATTAAGGCCTTGATTCACGCAGTAGGCCAGAATATTCCTTATGATTCTATGGTTGTAATC
>JABMRO010000543.1 GCA_013202635.1 Planctomycetota bacterium | reverse complement strand
GATTTTATTTATAAATAATAGCCCAGAATCATTTCTAAATTCCTATAAGCTTATTTATCAGAACGCATAATTCTCGGCATAATCGATTAAAAGAAGATTTAGAATGATGTAATCGTAGAAAAATATTTTAAAAAATTTAAAGAACATTATTGACAATTAGGAGTAATTACTATTTAGTAGCTATTATGAATAAAGAAAGAAACAAAATCAATAGTATCGAATTAGATGAAAAGACCAGGCAATTTACGTCTCAATGCAGAGAGGCCGGCCTGAAAATTACGCCGCAGAGGGTAGCAATATACAGAGAGCTTATCCAGACAGACGAGCATCCTTCGGCGGAGATGCTGTATGAGAAAGTGAAAAATATATTCCCGAGTATATCGCTGGATACGGTCAACAGAACACTGTTGACGCTCAATGAGATTGGCGCGGCTTTTACTGTAGTTGGCTCGGGGGACGCCAAACGGTTTGACGGTGGATTACATGAACATCAACACTTCAGGTGCCTGAAATGTAAAAGGATCGTCGATTTTCATCATAAACCCTTTGACGATATTAAGTTACCGGCAAATATCAGAAAGAAATTCAAAATACTGAGAAAAACGGTATATCTCGAAGGGATATGCGATTTGTGTATATAGATTGATTGTTTTAAGTAATGTTGTTGTACAAAAAGAAAGAGAGGTAACAAATGGATTTGAAAGGAAGTAAGACGGAAAAGAATCTATTAGCGGCATTTGCGGGTGAGTCACAAGCCAGGAACAGGTACACGTATTTTGCCAGCCAGGCGAAGAAAGAAGGATACGTGCAGATTTCAGCTATCTTTGAAGAGACGGCCAACCAGGAGAAGGAACATGCCAAGCGTGAGTTCAAGTTTCTCCAGGGCGGTGAGGTTGAAATAACAGCAGGGTTTCCAGCCGGTAAGATAGGCACGACAGTGGAAAATCTCAAAGAAGCAGCGGCCGGCGAGAATTACGAAACGATCTCGATGTATCCTGATTTTGCGAAGGTCGCAGATGAAGAAGGATTTAAGGAGATTGCAGGGATTTTCAGAAGCATTGCTGTCGCCGAGGCCCGTCACAGAGACAGGTATTTAGCTCTTGAGAAAAACATCCAGGATGGAAAGGTATTCAAAAGGGACAAGCCAGTCAGATGGATTTGCAGAAACTGCGGCTATGTACACGAAGGTGCGGAAGCTCTTACAACGTGCCCAGCCTGTGCGCATCCGCAGGCTCATTTTGAGCTGGAAGCTACAAATTACTAATGGTAAAGAGGTGAGAATATGGCAGAAAGGAAAGATGTGGTAAAATTCAAGGGTAATCCTCTGACGCTGCTGGGTAATGAACTTAAGGTCGGTGATACAGCTCCGGATGCAGAGGTTTTAGCCAACGATCTGTCACCGTTGAAGCTCTCAGGCTTTCGGGGAAAAGTTTGCGTAATCTGCACAGTTCCGTCTCTGGATACGCCTGTATGTGATATCCAGACGAGGAAGTTCAATGAGCAGGCCACATCGCTGAGTGATGATGTCGTCATATTGACTATCAGCATGGACCTTCCGTTTGCCCAGCAGAGGTGGTGCGGCTCGGTAAACGTGGAAAATGTTCAAACACTGTCAGACCATGCAAAAGCAGAATTCGGCACTGAATTCGGCGTTTTGATAAAAGAATTGCGACTTTTGGCTCGAACAGTATTTGTTGTGGACAAAGAGGGTATTATTCGTTACATAGAGATAGTTGATGAACTAACGAATGAGCCCGATTATGAAGCGGCTTTAACTGCGGCAAAAGAAGTGAAAAAATGAGACAGCTAAAATCAAATGTTTACGCCGTTGGCGCAATAGACTGGGATAGCAGACTGTTTGACAGATTAATACCGTTACCGGATGGGACGAGCTATAACTCCTATCTGGTACGGGGCAATGAAAAAGTTGCGTTGTTAGATACGGTTGACCCTTCCAAAACAGAAGTTTTGTTAGACAACCTTGTAAGGCTTGGGATTAACAAAATCGACTATGTTGTTGCGCACCATGCAGAGCAGGACCATTCGGGGTCTCTGCCTGATGTGTTGTTAATATATCCGGATGCAAAGGTAGTAACGAATCCTAAATGCAAACAGATGTTGATTGACCTGCTCGGCATAGAAGAAGATAAATTTATCACGGTCGAAGAGGGCCAGGCACTGTCATTAGGTGACAAAACTTTACAGTTTATTTACCTGCCGTGGGTACACTGGCCGGAAACTATGGGCACGTATCTTAAAGAGGACAAGATACTTTTTTCTTGTGATTTCTTCGGTGCTCATCTGGCTTCAAGCAGCTTGTTCGTTGATGATGAGGCCGTGGTATATGAATCGGCAAAGCGTTATTTCGCCGAGATTATGATGCCATTCAGACGGCAGATAAATAACAACATGGCAAAGCTTGAAGACTTGGATATAGAGATTATTGCACCGAGCCACGGACCGGTACACGGCAAACCCAAGTTCATTATCGATGCTTATAAAGACTGGATTTCCGAGACTGTCAAAAATGAGGTGATAGTGGCTTATGTTTCGATGCACGGCAGCACGGCCAAAATGGTCTCATATTTCGTAGAGGCCTTAATCGACAGAGGTATTACCGTAAGGCAGTTTGAGCTATCAACGGTCGATATAGGCAAACTTGCGATGGCATTGGTAGATGCGGCAACAGTGGTTATCGGCTCACCTACGGTTTTGATAGGACCGCATCCATCCGCCGCTTATGCGGCTTTTCTGGCCAATGCCCTGAGACCCAAGACGAAATTTGCATCCATCATAGGCTCATACGGCTGGGGCGGAAAAATGGTCGAGCAATTAGCGGGTATGCTGTCAAATTTAAAGGCTGAGATTCTCGAACCGGTATTGGCAAAGGGCGAGCCCAAAGAAGACGATTTTGCCGCCCTCGATAAGCTCGCCGATGAAATCCTTGCCAGGCACAAAGAGATTGGAATTACAAATTAGAATCTTGAAATTACAAAGGGGAATAATTATGGCTAAAAAACTTCAAATTTACAAATGTTCTGTCTGCGGCAACATCGTTGAAGTCCTTCACGGTGGGGCGGGTGAGTTGGTCTGCTGTGGCAAGCCGATGGAACTTCTGGATGAAAAAACGGCCGATGCAGCAACAGAAAAGCATGTGCCTGTAATCGAAATAATCGATGGCGGCTATAAGGTAAAGGTAGGCAGCGTACCCCATCCGATGCAGGAAGAGCACTATATCGAATG
>JABMRO010000542.1 GCA_013202635.1 Planctomycetota bacterium | reverse complement strand
GAGCTACAATGACCTCGATCCAGATGACCCAAATAGCAACAGGATTTTTCTTGCCTGGTTGGATGGGTTAGACAATCCGTCAAACGGTTCTCTCGTTGGTTATGATAATCCTCCTTTTGCCGAGCAGACTGTCGTTCACGGCGGCTCTCAGTCGATGCCGTTATCCTACGACAACACGGTTGGGTACTCTGAGGCGACCATGACGTTGGTCTCGGTGCGTGATTGGACCGAAGAAGGCGTTACGAAACTCATCCTGTGGTTCCACGGTGATGCGGCTAATTCTGCCGAGCGGATGTTTGTCGCTGCAGGCGGCAGCGCTGTGGTCTATCATGGTGATTCTGCCGTGACACAAACGGGTGAATGGACCGAGTGGGTCATCGGCCTCAAGGCGTTTGCCGACCAGGGTGTTGACCTTACCAATGTCGATACGATTTCTATTGGTCTCGGCGATAAGAACAATCCTCAGGCCGGCGGTTCGGGCAAAATGTACATCGATGACATTCGGTTATATCGCCCGTCACCGGACCTTGTCCTCAAGCTGGACGTCGGCAATTCACATAACGCCGAAGAACTCGAAGAAGGCTTTACTTCGTTTACTCTCGCTGATAGTGGTTCGGATGTCGATGGTATCACGATTGAATTTGGCGGTATTAATTCTGACGACTCACGCCGGCGCGGTGAGCCGAGTGGCGTACCCTACGAGAATATTTACAGGGACTTCATCTTTGGCCGACAATCGGAACCGGGGGTGGGTCTGGTAACAGTGACATTATCCGGCTTGCAGGAAGATCAGACTTACCAAATTACCCTCTACTCATGGGATGTCAGCAGCAAGGAAATCAGAATCGCCGACTGGACTGCTAACGGCGAGTTTCTTTTTTCTACCATCCACGACGGCAATGTTGACCCACCGGCTGCTGAAGATGATTATGCTTATACAGGAGCAGCCACGGCAGATGCGAACGGCACAATCCTTATGGAAGCTGTTCCTGGTGAGGGCACGTTTGCAGACCAGCCTTTCGCTTTTATCAATGCTTTGGTGCTTGTCCCCACAGAACCTGAACCAGCCGTCACGGACGCGTCTTTGGTTATCTACTATTCCTTTGACGAAGTCGGTGAAATTGTTGCAGACCAATCCGGCAAAGGCCATGACGGTGTCGTCGTCGGTGACGTTACAGCAGAGGCCGATGGCATGTACGGTGGAGCAGCCAATTTCGCAAGTGGCGGTTACCTCGACCTGGACGGCCCAAGTATTCCTGCCGAAGATATTCCGACATCCGCTATGACGCTCGCCGCCTGGATAAAATGTGCTAATACAGGCGGAGATCACGAGATATTCAGCGCCAGAGCATCTGACGAAAGCTGGCTTATTCACCCAGAGCCCAAAAGCAGCGGCGACATTAGATGGCTGCTTCGCTCTTATGGCGGCACTACAATCTTCCAGATACGTGCAGGTACTATGACGTGGGATGAATGGCTGCATTTTGCAGGCACATACGACAAGGCGTCCGGCAAGGCGGCTTTGTATATCAATGGGGAATTGATTGAGGAGCTTGACGTTGAAAACCCTGCGGATATAGCCGGAGATTGGGGCCTGGGTGCTCGCGTAGGATTAACTATTGATAACGGAAGACCTTTCACGGGGCTTATGGATGAGTTCCGCATGTACACGCGGGCGCTGTCGCAGGATGAGGTACTGGAAGTTATGCAAGGTATGTAATCAGCATATACACAGCCGTTTAGTTAGCCGATTATTTTGTACCAATTTGGGGCTTATACCGAATGATTAGGTATAAGCCCTTTTTTTAATGATAATTGATTCCGCCAAAAGACAGCAAATCTACGATATTGATTATTTGATTTGAGATTCCAGCCCTGGGGGATTTTCAACTTCGCTTCGTTCAGAGACGACAAGGCAAGTCGGCGAGTATGAGTTGATAACCAATTATCAATAATTATTTTTTGGCAGGCTGGTCGGGCAAAGGTATTGGTGAGGTGCGTTTCGGACCGCCACTGGTCGTGCTGTAGTCGAACTTCAGGGTTGCAGGTAATTGGCCCGGCGTTGTTGCGCTGCCAAGTAATCTGTCGTGTTCGGCTAAGATGGCCGGCAGACTATTCCTCTCAAGAGCCCTTCTTATAGTAAGTTGCGGCTTGAGAAGTATGCCGATACATTTGTCTTCTGTATCTGCCAGAACCGAAGCCAGGTGGCTTTTCTGGGTATTGTTCAAAATATCAGCGCCCTTAACATACCTTTGTATCGCATAAGAATATAACTGTGCAAAGCACCGAGCTAAAGCAGCCTTTGAAGTGGCTGATGTCGTTGATGTTGAGCCGGAAGACTGGGAAGCTAAGGGTATTTTACTGCAGAGATATTTCAATATGGCACTATCATAAAGTTCATACTTAATGGTCCAGTCGGCGTATCTTTTAATTCTGATATCAGCTATTTGGCACAATAATTGTTCTGTTTGTGGTATCTTTACGCCGGCTGCAAACCGAGCTATCAAAGCTGTTATCTCAGGTGTGCTGGTATCGAGAATCTCCGTGAATTTTGCAGCGAAAACCGATGTCTGATTCGAGTTTTTCGCTGCGTTTAACTGTGTTATGATGCCCGGGTTGGTAAGACAATGAACCGCCCAGTAACGAATGACCATATTTTCATTTTTCAGCATCGCGACAGCCTGGTCTGTCAATCCCAGGTCCTGCAGACCATCCATCAGAATCAGAAGGTTAATCGTTACTCCCGTTATCCTCTCCTGTCGCGGTAATTTTTGAGCGTCGAGAAAGCCCTGGGCGATATATCTGCGGGCTGACTCAGAAAACTGTTGGGCGTACTGACCTTGCTGGCTCTGAGTGCTCTGCCTGCTGAGAATGACGGTACGTTTCTGTGCTATGGTCGTAAAATCTCTCTCTCTGACCAGCTCACTTATCGCCTCAGCAAGAAAATCGTCGATAATTTTTAAATCACTGTTATCGAGCACCGCCTTTTTACGTACATTGTCAACTTCTCTGGTATTGACGGCTTTAGAGCCCGGATTCATTACCAAAATCAAAAATACCACCAGAACAGCGAAAATCACCCATTTTATTTTCATTTTGTAAACACCCTTAAAAATGCCGGTTTTGGATTAGACAATCTCCAGCTTATACCTATACCCAATATCACCCAGTTTAACTTTAAAAGCCATCTTTGTCAAGTGAATTTGCCCCCGTATTAAAAAGCTGTAAAAATGATCTTTCGCGGTTTGTTTTTTCCTTGTTAACTTTTTCGGCAAAAGCGGGTAAAATTGATGTAATATCGTGAAAAGCTGGTAAGTGAATTCGAATCAACTATCGATTAAGAAGTTATTTATCGGACAAAAAAATGAACAGGCGTCACTTTATTAAAGCGATGGATTTGGGTGCAGCAGCGATGCTCGACGGATGGTCATTTTTCAGGCGAGGTGCGTGAATGAGCGAATCATCCTCAAAACTTGTTCGCATCGACCCTTTTCGCCTGCATATGGAGCGCCGTGGCAGGATGGTTACTGACGCAACCATTTATGCCTCAGAAGCCGTCAAGCTCGAACCTGATGCGGTCAGTCAGCTTTGTGATGCCGCCTCTCTGCTGCCTGCCAGGAAGGTTCTGGCCACTGCTGATATCCACGTTGGCTTCGGTATCCCTATCGGGGCCGTATTGGGGCTGGAGGGCGCGATTATGCCTCCGGCTGTCGGATATGACATAAATTGCGGGATGAGGCTGCTGCATACACCCTTTTCAAAAGGCGATATTGATACCGACAAAATCGCCGTCGATATAGCCCGTGATATTCCGCTTGGCGAGGGCAGGGAAAATTTGCAGTTAGGCAAAACCCAAATTGAGACTGTTATCAATAAAGGTGTTTCTGCTATACCAGCCCTTGCGGAAAGAAGCAGTCACCGGGTCTGGGAGGCTTTTGACCCGGACCAGTTCTCAGATGACATTCAAAGAATCGAAGAAAACGGCTGTTTGCCCGCCGAGCTGGCCGCGGTACCAGGAAACGCGATAAAAAAAGGGAGCAATCAGCTCGGTACGCTTGGAGGGGGAAATCACTTTATTGAGATACAATATGTCCAGGAGGTCTTTGACAATAATTTAGCGAAGAGCTTCGGCCTTTTCAAAAATCAGCTCGTTGTAATGATACACTCGGGCTCGCGCAGGTTCGGCTATGAAATCGCCGATGAATATATGAATGTTGCCGCCCGGAGACCGGAGAATGCCGACCGCAAGAAGATGCTCTCCTATCTGTCCACTGAGAGCAGGGAGGGTAAGAACTATATCCATGCGATGGGCGCTGCCGCCAATTTTGCCTTTACCAATCGCCACATTATGGCTTTGCTGGTAAGGCGCTGTTTTAACAGAATGTTTGGGCCTACGCCGCTGCCGCTCGTTTATGATATCGCTCATAATATGGCAAAGCTCGAAACCCATAGCGGTAAACGTCTTTGGGTCCATCGCAAGGGTGCCACTCGTGCTTTCGGCCCGAAGCAGATGAGCGACGGTATTTTTGCCCGAACCGGCCAGCCCATAATAACGCCCGGCTCAATGGGCACCGCAAGTTTTCTTCTTGTCGGAACCGGTGATTCCGAGGAGTCTTTGAATTCAGTCAACCACGGTGCCGGCAGGATTATGAGTCGTACCGCCGCCCGTGGAAAGGCCCGTAACGGCAGAATTATTACACCGGCTCAGATTAGCGATGATCAGTACAAACGCAGTATGAAAGGCATAAAAGTCATTGCGGGAAATAAAAATAAAATTAAAGAGGAAGCGCCCGGCGCTTACAAAGACATAGAGGAGGTTGTTCGGATTGTCATCGAGTGCGGCTGGGCCAAAGCCGTTGCTCGAATGATACCTTTAGCTGTATTAAAAGGCTAATTCTGGAAGTTCCTTATTAAGAGAAACAGTTTGATATTGTAGAGAAATTGAAAGGTGAAAAAATGCTTCGTAACATTTTAAGCGGGAAATGTAAATCCTATATTGTTGTTTTGTCCATTTTGGTTTCTATTTTCATATCACCTCAGACGACTTCCGCCGCGGACAATAACTATGAAGTTGAAGTTCGTACGGATGTAAAGATTCCAATGCGGGATGGGGTAAAGCTTTCGGCTAATATTTTCCTGCCAAAAGCGGAGGGTAAGTTTCCTGTTATACTGGTTCGATCGCCATACGGTAAAGGAGATGAAAAATATGGTGACGGCCTCTTCTATGCCTCCTGTGGTTATGTTTTAATCAGCCAGGACTGCCGTGGCAAGGGGGCCTCCCAGGGTCAATGGGAACCTTTCTTGAATGAAGCGACCGATGGCCGGGACACTCAAAAGTGGGTTCTCAATCAGCCCTGGTGTAACGGTAAAATCGGTACCTCCGGCGGTTCCTATGTCGGATTTACGCAGTGGATGCCCGCACCAAATGCAGGTGAGCATCTCAAGGCTATATTTTGCGTAGTGCCCCTTATAGATTCGTATGGAGATGCCGCCTATGTTGGCGGGGCATTTAGCCTGGCTTTGATGATGGGATGGGGCAGTATGGTGTCATATAGCCCGGGAGAAGAAATTACCATACTGGGTTGGGGTGGCGATGACTGGGTTAAGGCTTACCGAACCCTACCTCTTTGTGAATGGGACCGTGCAATTGGCCGCAAAGTCCAGTACCTGCGGGATTGGGTTGCCCATCCGCGTTTTGATGATTACTGGGCCAGGCGCGGAGTACGCAATCGTTGGCAGGATATCACAGTGCCCATCTTTGCCGTGGGGGGCTGGTATGACATTTTCGCCAAGAGTGTCTTCGAGCATATAAATGCTGTTAAGGCAACATCTCGTTCGCTTAAGGCTCGAAATCACCAGCATGTGCTGATGGGACCATGGGGGCATGGAATAAGTCAGAATGGTAAGGTCGGTGATTTGGATTTTGGAAAAGATTCTGTGATTAAACTGCATAAAATTCAGACAGAATGGTTTGAATACTGGTTGAAAGGTAATGATGCCGGCGGTTATAAGTGGGCGCCTTTTCGTATTTTTGTTATGGGTCGCAATGAATGGCGTGATGAGCAGGATTGGCCCCTGGAGCGAACTCGATTTACACCATATTATTTTCACGGCCGGGGTTCTGCAAACACGCTTAAAGGAGACGGGGGATTAAGCACAGTTAAGCCCGGCAATGAATCCTTCGATAGATTCGTGTACGACCCGAACAATCCCGTTCCAACGCTTGGTGGTTGTAACCTGGTTGGCTGTCCTGCCGGGCCACGGGACCAGACCAGGGCTGAAAATCGGAACGATGTGCTTGTTTTCACGAGTGAAGAGTTGAAAACTGACCTGGAGGTTACCGGACCGGTAAAAGTAATTCTTTATGCCGCCAGCTCTGCGAGTGATACAGACTGGACGGCAAAATTAGTAGATGTCCATCCCGATGGGCGTCCCATTAATCTTTGCGACGGTATCATGCGTGCACGCTACCGACGGTCACCCGGAAATCCAACGTTGATTCAGCCCGGGAAAATATATCGATATGAAATCGACTTATGGGTTACAAGTAACGTTTTTTTAGCCGGGCATAAGTTACGTGTCGAGATATCCAGCAGCAATTTTCCCCGTTTTGACCGAAATCCTAACACGGGAGCCGATTTTGGTAAAAGTACTGAAATAATAAAGGCAACACAAACCATCTACCACGACAGTGAACACCCTTCACACATCCTTTTACCTGTAATCCCTTGATCTTTAGAGTGTAACAAACTCATTTTGTTTGCGGAATGTTATTGTGATAGAGGATTTGAAGGAAACAGGGCCGCTCTAATGCGCCTCGTATTATAGGACTCATCGGGAGCGGAATCGAAAACATTGTGATATGCGAACGTCATTCTGCATTCTGAGCGAGCTCTAAAGACAATTTCTATGGTTATTATTATCAGTGTGGGTTTGTGGCTCGAAATTTATTTATTATATTTTAATCGGATTGATATTTTTTGTTGTGGTAGCCGTTGCTATGTTAATAACGTTAAATGAAAATGCAGACAATTGTTGCGAGCCGCGTTGTGCGACTTGCTAATCAATGCCAATTCTTGAGGAGGCTTATCATTATGGCCAGCAAAAGAAGAATGATGACCCATGTGATGGTTGTATTTGGATTAATACTCATCGGGTGTGAAAGTCGTGTCGTGGAGTTTCATAAAACGATGAGATCAGGAGAGCTTGAAAAGGCTGAAATCTTGTTGACAGAAAAGCCCGGCCTTGTGGATGCCGCGATAGATAGACGAATTCCTTTATTCGAGGCGTTCCATGAGGAGCAGAGAGGGATGATTTTGCTTCTGATTGACAGCGGTGTGGATGTAAACGTCAAAGATGAACGCGGCTTTACTCCCCTGCACTATGCTGCCCAGAAAGGCTATGCGGAGATTGCTGAGCTTCTTACAACCAAAATGGTCAATATAAATGCCACAAATATGAACGGCGAAACTCCTTTGCACCTTGCTTCCAGATTTGGCTGGGTGGATGTGGTCGAAGTTCTGCTTGCCGGAGGCGCTGATGTGAATGCAGAAAATCTAATGCAAAGAACCGCTTTGCATATTGCGTCCAGAGTCGGCTATGTGGACGTGGTTGAGAGTCTGCTCGCCGGGGAAGCGGATCTGAATGCACAAGATCCAAAACATCAAACTCCTTTGCACCTTGCAGCCAGAGTCGGTAACGTGGATGTAGTCGAGGCTCTGTTAGGCTGGGGAGCAAATGTTAATGCGGAAAATAAAATGCGGCGAACTCCATTGCACCTTGCAGCCAGAGTCGGTAACGTGGAAGTTGTCGAGGCTCTGCTTGTAGAAGGAGCAAATGTTAATGCAAAAGATAAAAGTCCCGGCCGAACCGCCCTTCATTATGCGGCTCAACAGGACCACAAGAACGTCGCTGAGCTCTTGCTTGACTTTGGAGCAGATGTGAATGCAACGGATTTGTTGTCCCGTACCCCTCTGTACTGGGCGTCCGTTCGGGCCTATAAGGATGGGGTTTGTGAGGATGTCGTCGAATTGCTTCGTACGCACAGTGGACGCTACTGATAGCAGTTTGTCGCTGCGAAGTCTTTTTGCTATAACGCTATCAAAGGGCTGTGGGTCTCGAACTAATCGGGACTTGCAGCCCTTTTGTTATTACCTAAACTCCCGAGATTTTACGAATCCTGTTTTTTCACACAAATTCCTATCAGCGGCAATAATTCTCTGTAAAAATAGCATAAAAACAGCCAACAAAACATTGCATTTATTGTCTGATACCTTATGCTAATATAAAGTAAAATTGGGTGGTTTTTGCGACTGAAGGATTTTGCAATTGTTTATCGGAAAGTGAAAATGGCTAAACGCCTTGTTGTTTTTATAACTTCGCTTATGGTGCCGGTCTTTATTGCCGGTTGCCCATCCGCAGAGTCTGAACCTT
>JABMRO010000541.1 GCA_013202635.1 Planctomycetota bacterium | reverse complement strand
GACAGCTCCTTCAGCAGTCGCTGGCGTTGAAATTCATTCATGTCAGCAAGCTCTTCAAGTCCGGAGGCGCCACAGATCATCTCAACACCTTCGGGCCCGGTATGAATGATTTCTTCGACGCTTTTTCCGTCGTTCATCAAGTGCGAAATGTTGTATCTGTTGTTAACGTTCATTACGATATCGAGGTTGCCTAACGAGAAGTCCGCATCGACAAGGAGGACTTTTTTACCTGAAGCGGCCAGGCATATTCCAAGATTTGCTGTTATGTTGGTCTTGCCAACCCCTCCTTTTCCGCTGGTTATGGCTAAAACGCTTGCCGGGCGTTTATGGCTTTCCATCATTTGTTGTAAGTAGAGCGTTTCGTTTCTCATTTGTTTTCTTCGTTGCGATGATCAGCAGTTAGAAATCAATATCACGGATTGGCCGTTTCTTGGCCGAATCGCTTGAAACCGTTTTCTGCTTTTGCCTGAGCAATTCTGCTGCGACTCTTTGATTAAGCGAATTTTCCAAAAGCTTGTTTATCTGAACTTCGAGATATTCGTCTCGATTTTTTTCAAGAAGTAATTTACTTTGCTTATCGACCGTTGGTTTAACTTCAAAGCTTCCGCTAACGCCGAATTTGATATTTTCAGTGTCACGCAGGATAAGCCGCTGGTTTCGGATATGTTCGTCGATTGCGTTGTTCAGCGAACCGGAAAATTCGGTCACCGCCAGCTCTTTAGGTACAAATCCGGGATTGTTCATACTGGTTATGTTTCGAGTGATTATTTTTTGCCGTGTGCGTGTAAACTCAATTATCTTAACCAGTATTTCGGTAATATTATCCGTTATCAGCGACGTTAGGTTCATATGTAATCCTTCCTGTTGCCTCATATGTTTTTTGAGTTTGGTCGAAGAAACTGAGAGGGAATAGGAAAAATAGCTTGTGAAGGGCGAAACTGAATTTCTCATCCTTGATCTTTCCATTTCTTCCTTGAATCTTTACAGCAAGGTAAAAGCAGATAGGCTTTTGCAAAATTGTTCCTGCTGTTACCTTTACTGCGAAAAAGTATTTGTCCTGTTTTTAATTATTTTCAACAGATTCCAGGCCCCGGCCTGTTTCTTTGACAGCGGTGTTGCTTGTTTGTTCGGTCGATAAACTTTTGGCGGCAGTATGTTCTTTGCCTAAAATCTGTCTTATTTCTATTAGGGTTTTTGTTTTCTTAAGCTGCATGATTTGTGATAATCTTTCAAATACCGACTCATCGTAGAGTCGGTGTCCACCCTCGGTCCATTTTGTTTCGCGAATAAGCCCCATTATCGTATAGTTATGAATAGTCTGTCGTGAAAAGGGGGTATAGTTAACCAATTCACCAATTCGATAAAGCTTCACAGGTATTTTCAATGTGTCATTCTTGGCTTTTGTTTGCATAGCTAAATGCTCTTTCTCATGGAGTAATTAATTTTGCTTTAATTGATAAACTCAGCCGCAACGGAATGTGGGCGAAATACTCGGTTATACATTCCAGGATAAATATTTCGTTTCATCTTTAGTTTAATTGACTCTTGTTAAGTTTATTTACTTTAGTACAAGCTTATTATTGCCGACCCGCTGCGGCGCATCGCGGCGAGCTGCATGAGATTGTCGTTCCTGCGAAAGGGCCTGTTGAAAAAGTCCGAATTCACGACTAAGGGTGCTGCGGCCAAATGCGCCATCCGGTCCGACACGTCGGATTTGCCGGACATCGACGGAAAAGTATGACCGTGCTCGGCAGTCCAATTCAGGCTTTAACATATAGGCCGGTTAATGCTGTTTGTTTTTCAACAGCCCCGAAAGCAACAATCCCGGCTCCCGGTTAATATAATTGTTAATCCCTTCGCTAATTTATAACTGCGATTAGTATAACCCATGTCGAACTACAAAAGAGTTATACTCAATAATGAAGATAAAACATATTTTACATTTTGTAAAATGTAAAATGCTTTTTATCGGATGTCAACTTTTTTCTGAGTTTTTTAAAAAAATTATTTATTTTTTTTGCTGTTTCCGCGCCACCCCCAAAGCAGACCTTTCACAGATTCAGGCTCAAGATATAAGTCTTTGTTCTGTTATGAAATTCCTGATTTTCCTTGCTGTGGCCTGCTCTTAAGATTTCTGATGTAAAGGTTTAAGAAAATGGGTTTATTTCCATATTTAGCCGACGCTTTTTCCAAATACGCTCGCAAAAATATCCGATACAAGGGACAGCGGGCACGGCGTGTCCCGTGAAATTACATGAAACGAATATTTCGAAGCGGGATAGTTTTTGTACTATGCATCGAACCGATAAAAACTCTGGAAATACTGCTGATAAACTGGATATCAGCATTTCTCTGCTTGAGCAGGTAACCCCTCTGGCTCGACAGATAAACTGCCTCGATATTGACCGGGTAGCTGATATTTGCATTGAAAGCATTCCGAAATTAGTTCGAGTAAGGTTTGCTTCGCTGTATATACTCGATGAAACAAATAATATTTTGCACCTGCATAAGCACAATCATCCGTTTCTCATAAATAAAATAGTCTCGCTGAATAAAACTCCCACGCCACTTATGGTTATGGCGGTAAGAAGTAAGCAGCTTATATTGGTGCCGGATATAGACACCCATAAAAAGCCTGTGATTAAAAAATCACAACGTGCCTTTGCTGAAAATTATCAGACCAACAACTGTGCCGTTGTTCCTCTTATTTGCCAGGACAGAGTGGTTGGTGTGCTCAATTTGGCAGACAAGATGGATGGCAAATGTTTTGAGACCGAGGACATTGCCTTAATAGAGCTGTTCAGTCAGTTGGTTGGTGCATCAATCGGCAACATAAAGCTGTTTGAAAAAATACAGCGACAAGCTATAACAGACGGTTTGACCGGTCTTGTAAATCACAAAACATTTTACGAAGTCCTCGAAAAGGAACTCTGGCGCTCACGCCGATATGGTGGCCAAATCTCGCTGATTATGGTCGATGTTGACAATCTTAAGAAGATAAATGATGCCTATGGCCACAGGGCCGGCGACAAGGCCATCAAGGAAATCAGCAAAAGAATAAAGAATTGTATCCGCCAAATCGACACGGCGGCACGGTACGGCGGCGATGAGTTTGCAGTAATTTTGATAAATACCTCCATCATCGATGCGAGCGTTGTGGCCAAACGTATGCTTGACGCGGTTTCGAAAACCCCGGTAATCTGGAACAAAGAGCAGATAGAACTGTCCATTAGTGTCGGGCTTGGCCAGTATGATGCTCAGGCCAGTCCGGAGGATATTACAGGCCGATCCGACCAGGCTCTGTATTTAGCCAAACAGGCAGGTAAAAACACGGTTAGAATATTCGAGCCTTCAAAAAAATAGACTGTAGCTTTCTTGCAGCTCCCTCTCGATTCACAGCTAAATTCCCTCTATCCTGAACCGTTTCACGGCGGAATATCAGTATAGTTGTGTCGTAATGTGCTGTTTTGCAGAATCTGGACGAAAAAAGCTTCACGATTCCCATCAAAGATATCGTTTTTTCCTTGACGGGAAGGTGGGTAATCTGGTATAGATAATATAAGTGAAGCTTGTACCTGTTTAGGCATATACCTGACACAAATCCGGTATATTGG
>JABMRO010000540.1 GCA_013202635.1 Planctomycetota bacterium | reverse complement strand
GGCTCGCCTGCAGGCTGAGGCAATCAGTACGAACAAACAGAAGTTATTTGATTTTTTAAAGGTTTACCTCACCGCCGAGAAAGGCTCTGTCCCATACCGCGATGCGGCTGTCGAATTAGATATGACTGAAGGTGCAGTGAGGATTGCCGTGCACCGTATGAGAAAACGCTATAGGGAGCTGTTGCGGGACGAAATTGCACAGACCGTTACTTCTGATGACCAGATTGATGAGGAAATCCGCGACCTTTTTACCGCCTTGGGAAGCTGAATTTCCGGGCCGGTGCATCGGAAAAAATATCCGGTATCGTGTAACCTTTCTGCCGGTTTGCTTAAGTAATAGGTAGAAGCATCCGGTATTATGAAAGGAGATGTTATTATGGCTGAAGAAAATCATTGTACACAGTGTGGCGCAGAATTGCCGGCTGATGCACCACAGGGGCAATGTCCGCGATGCCTGATGAAGCTTGGGCTTCCTACCGGCGCCGAGGTTGACAAGGTGGGTGACTCTAAAACCACCAGTGACGTTCCTCCGAACGCTACACCACCGGGCGGCTTTATACCGCCTGAGCCGTCCGTATTAGCCACGCAGTTTCCACAGCTTGAAATCATCGAACTTTTGGGTCAGGGCGGTATGGGCGCAGTGTACAAGGCACGCCAAAAGCAGCTTGACCGCCTCGTGGCCCTGAAAATCCTACCGCCGGAGGTCGGCCGGACTGAAGCCTTTGCCGAGCGGTTTACCCGTGAGGCTCGCTCCTTGGCCAAACTGAATCATCCCCGAATCGTCTCGGTTTACGACTTTGGGCATACAGAAGATGGACTGTACTACTTCATCATGGAGTTTATAGATGGAACGGATTTGCGCCGTGTGATTCAGTCCGGCGCTCTTTCGGCGACCGAAGCTTTGGCGATTGTGCCACAGGTCTGCGATGCTCTGCAGTTCGCCCACGAAGAAGGTATCGTACACCGGGACGTAAAGCCGGAAAATATTTTGATAGATAAAAAAGGCCGCGTGAAAATTGCCGACTTCGGCCTTGCCAAACTCCTGGATAGGCCCGCAACCGTATACACCCTCACACAAGCCGGGCAGAGAATGGGCACACCGCATTATATGGCTCCGGAACAAATCGAACATCCCGGCCAGGTGGACCACCGCGCAGACATATACTCGTTGGGTGTCGTCTTCTACGAGATGCTCACAGGCGAGCTGCCTCTCGGTATGTTTGCCCCTCCGTCTAAAAAAGTGCAGGTGGACGTTCGCCTGGATCAAGTGGTCCTGCATTCTTTGGAAAAAGAGCCCGAACGCCGTTACCAGCACGCCAGTGAAGTTAAATCCGACGTTGAAATAATCTCCGCCGAGCCCAAAGCCTCAATAAAATATCCCCCCAGAGCGTCTGCCCCTGTTAAGAGGCGACTTTCAAGAGCGGCTATCATCGGGGCATGCTGGGCGCCATTGTTTTTTCTTATGCTTGTCCCAGTGGCTCTATTCTTTGTGCCCATACAAAAGGTAACCACCACAGGTCCTGCTCCTGAGCCTTTTGTTTCTATAGAAGCGCCTGGTGTTTCTGTTGAAGTGCCTAGTGTTTCTGTTTCTGAATCTGGTGTTTCTGTGCCTGGTGCTTCTGTTAAAGCGCCTGGTGTTTCTGTTGAAGCGCCTGGTGTTTCTGTTTCTGAATCTGGTGTTTCTACGCAGGGTTTTTCTGTTGAAGTGCCTGGTGTTTCTGTTGAAGTGCCTGCTGTTTCTGTTTCTGAATCTGGTGTTTCTATTGGAGCGCCTGGTGTTTCTGATGCGCCGGGTTTTTCTGTTGAAGCACCTGGTGTTGCTGTTTCTAAGCCGGGTGTTTCTATAATAGCATTAATATTGATAGTGCCCCTTTTACTATTAGGTTTTTCATCTGTTTTCGGAACAACTATCCTTGGCTTTGTAGCGATTTCTCATATCCGCCATTCAGCCGGGCGTTTGTACGGGATGGGACTTGCACTGTTCGATGCCTTGATTTTCACGCTTCTGGTACTCGACGTGGCAATTATTGCTTGTTGCTGGTTCGTGTTTAGGATTCCTGTAGTGCTTCCTCTGCCGGGGGTATTTAGATTGGGATTCGCGATTCTCCTCTCAGGAGCGATCTGTATTGTTCTCGACTTCCTTATTGTCCGCTGGGCATGGCGAAAAGCAAACGATGGACTCGTACCGTTTCATCCTGCTAACTCATTTACCGCAGCCGCCGCAATCCACGCAACCCCAGGGAAAGAGCAACCGCATCCTTACATGCAAACAGGCCAAGTAAAGACGAGTGCTGTGCACGTTGGCTCTGGCGGAGGACCGGCTAAATCCGAAATTACCGCCGACATTACTCAAGTCAATCCAATGGAAAAGCATATTGCAGTTGTGGCTGTACTCAACATCGTCTTTGGAATTATTGGAATAGTGGTCGGCATTATAGCCCTCGCTGCAATTAGCGGCGGCGGTGTTATCTCGGGAGATCCGACCGCAATGAAAATTACTGGAATTGTAGGCCTTGCCGCAGGAGTCTTTTTTTTCCTGACGTCAGTGCCCGGAGTGATTGGAGGTATAGGTCTTCTAAAAAGAAGAGGATGGGCAAGGATTTTTGTGATGATAATCGCAGTTCTTGGCCTTATGAACATACCTATTGGAACCGCAATCGGAATATATACGCTCTGGGTTCTGCTCAATGAGAAAACCGCCCTGTTGTTCACACAAGCTGATGCCGCAAGAAAGAAGGAACGAGCCGTTCAGCCATAGAAAGAGTGAAATAAATTTGTAATTACAGCCGGTCTTATACTGACTTAGGGTCGTTAAAGCGTTAGCTCTTCACCTTTTCTACCGTAGTCGTCCTCATGCCGGCACTGGTCTTCGGCCTCCCACTTGCCAAATGACACCACAAGCATGCGAAAGGATTTGTCCTCTGCCCAGAACCTGTGCTTAACGCCCGGACGAATAAGAAACTCATCATGGGTTTTGGGATGATGGATTTGCCCGTCCAGCTCCAGATGAGCGCCGTCATCGAGAAAATGGAAAAGCTCATATCTGCCTTTGTGCGAATGCAGACTGGCACGCTCGCCGGGCCGGACAAAGGTCAAATCCACCGAGCACTCCTGGTTGCGAGCCACCATATAAACATCACCCCAGGGACGCTCCGACTTGATTGTTTGTTTTCCCTGTCGGGGGTCGGCGTCGGAAGTTTTCATAATATTATTTCAGTTGGTCAGAATTTGAGGCCGATTGCTTGGCAATATTCAACAACACACCGACCGCCGCCGCTGACAGCAGCATGCTTGTCCCACCCGCACTTACAAACGGCAGTGGCAGGCCCTTTGTCGGCAGAACAACCGTTACCACACCGATATTAAGAACCGCCTGAATCGCAATTATCAAAACTATCCCGCCGGCCAGAAGCTGACCGAAGCGGTCTCTGCACCGCGCGACCACTAAAATCCCCAGCCAGACAAACACGATGAACAATCCGATGACCGCCGCGTTTCCGATAAAGCCCAGCTCCTCGCCGATAATTGCGAAAATAAAATCGGTCGTATCTTCCGGCAGATGTCCGTATTTGCAGATTCCCTTCCCTAATCCTTTTCCCCACAGTCCACCGGAACCAAGGGCAATCAGCGACTGGCTCGGCTGATAATTAATTCCATCCACCCATTTGTTAGGATTCAGAAAGGCGGTAATCCGCTGCATTCGCCCGGGTGAGTATTTGATCGCTATAAAAAAAGCGATTGCCGCAAGCGGCAGAAGTGGCAGGATGTGTCGCAATCTTACGCCCGCGATGATTAGCATCAGAAAAGCCAGAAGCGATATCAGCGCCGCCGTGCCGAAGTCCTCGACTATTATGAGTACAACTACCAGCCCGACGACCGAGCAGATGGGAACAAACCTTTTCCAGAACAATCTGATTTTATCACCGAACTTATCACACACCCCGGCCAAAAAGAAAACAACCGCCCACTTTGCTAACTCGGAAGGCTGAAAACTCATCGATATTGGTCCGAGCGGAATTTTCAGCCAGCGAAAGTGCCGATTAATCTCAGGAACTAATCGTGGGAACACCGGGAAAAATCGCTGTGATAAAACGATTATCAGCAGCACAATGCTGATAACTAAAAAATAACAGGTCGGGGATTTAAACCAGCTCTCGGCAAGACTGAACCTGTGATAATTAAAGGAAGAGACGGTGAACATAATCAAGCAGGCTAAAGGGAAAAACAACAACTGGCGCAGGCCCGGGTAGTCGTAGAACCTCTGCAAGTCAAACTCCTGGCCTATATTGGCGCTGGCCGAGAAGACAAAGACCGTACCGATGGCCATCAAAACAATGACAACCATTGCGATGCAGTCGGCGACCGGATTATCACTTGAGGTAGTAATCATTGAACTTTGTTGTGCTAAGAGAAAAAAACATTTTTTTCCCGACAGCTCGAATTTAGCCTGTCTAAGTGTATATTCGGCTTTCTTCGGCTGATAACAATAAAATTTTCTGTAATTAAAGAAGATTAGTCTGACATTAACTTTGCTTGCCGGCTTTGTGTGCCGTTTCGGCCTCTGGAAAGAAATTTTCGCTGGCTTTGATAGACATTTACTATTTACTATTTACGATTTATTATTTACTATTATTGTCCTTACGACCAACCGCCGTTTTTTTATAAACGACGTTTGCCTTGTTCAACCGGAGAAAAAATTTAGAGTGCCTAACAAAATGAATCGTAGCACCGAAAACGAGCATTTTCG
>JABMRO010000539.1 GCA_013202635.1 Planctomycetota bacterium | reverse complement strand
GCCTCAATACCGTCGATTGTACTGCGTCCCAGTTTTTTATAGTCATACTTCATGAACTCTTCGACCAGCCTTCTCGGGTCATAAAATTCCCTCTGCAGTTTTTCGAAAAGCTCATCAGTCAATCTCATACGTAAATATTTCTTTTGATCGGGTATTAACGTTACGGCCACCTGGTCCGACAGCGAAAGATAGCCTTTGTTGAGCAGCCTGCCTTTTTCATACGTGTTTGTCCGGATGCCATTCTCTTCGGAAACCCAGCCTTCAACTTCCAATTCCAAATTTTCCTTTTCTTCTCTCATCCCAACCATATTGAGTTTCATACGGTATGCAAAAGCCCCAACCTTTTGAATATTGCTGAGCACCTCGCCCCAGGCGACACCACCACCGTTTCCAATGATGTTGAGTGCAAAAAGGGCTGCAACTACTATCACAGCAGCAGCGGCCAGTTTTGTAATCCGGCTCTTTGCAAGATACTCCAAAAGAACATGGTGTCTCGGCTGCCTTGGCTGTGTAAGGGTTTTTGTAAAATCCATCGAAGTTCGTTCGGCAATTTGCCGAACATCGGCGGGTATGTCTTCGGCGCCCATACTTTTCAGGATATCTTCAATATTATTCTTTTCCATTTTATTACTCCTGTCGGGCTAAAGCCGCTAATTTGCCTTTCAAAGCTGCGACCGCCTTGGAAACATGCGACCTTGCCCCCGCTTGTGTGCAAGACAACTGGCGAGCAATGTTTTCGTAATCCTGCTGTTCCAGATATCGCATTACAATTGCCCTTGCCTGCTTTCCTGGAAGGTGGCTTATTTCCCTTCTGACCATTTCGGTCAGTTCAGAAGTGCCGAGCTTCTCATGGGGGCTTTGCTGGATATCAAGCCGGATTTTATTAAAATGTCCGTTTTTGCCGATCCTGTCCCTCCAGGCTTTGGAGTTAGCGGTCAGGACAATTCTGTATATATAAGCGCCTGCTTTTTTGCCGCTGAGCTTCTCGATATTCTGCCACATTCCCAAAAGAGCATATTGCATTGCTTCAGTAAAAAGCTCTCTATCGTGCGTGAGTTTCCATAGAACCGATGCGAGAAAGCCGGCATATTTCGTTCTTAGCTGCCTGAAAAGCTCCTCACGCTTCGAATAATTCATCATTAATGCTCCAAATTTCTACAAAACCTGAAAATTTTCAGCTTTTACAAGATAATAACGCCGGATAGCTGATTTTGTGTAAAAAAAATTGAAAAAGACATAGCGGACCCATTTTGGTCAGGCATTTAGTTGAAACGTGTTTTTAAAGCTCCCGATGCAGGCTCAGGCTGTTGAGCGAGTAAATTTGTATTGAGGCGGTTTTTGGTTTTGAGCAAAACAAAAAGTCCAAACAGGGCCGAGAATAAATAACCCAAAGGTACAAATTGCAGGAGGGCATCTGTGCCGAAATGTTCGGCGGCAGGCAGCAATGCCATAAAAACGATATTAGCCAATGCCCACGTACCGCCTACCATAAAGCCCATTCTCTGTCCGAGGCTCAGCCCGGCGGCATGTCTTGATAAGGTTATCATCAATACGTAAGCAGCGACCGCACAGAAGCCGGCACCGAACAGCATCCATATAGCCATCTTATTCTCTATTAATGCAAGATATGCAACCAGGAAAGGAATAACAAGAAAAAGTGAGGCAATGGAACATTTCAGCTCGCCTTTTTTGCGTGCGATATAGGCCCAGACAAACGAGCCTACGGCTCCGCCCAGACCGAACATAGTTATGGAAAAGCCGCCGAAAGTCAGTTCAAAACCAAGCTCGTTGAGTACCGTCGGCAGAAGGTTTGCAAGAATGGTCGTAGAGACAGCCGCAGGCATTGCCATAGCCATTATGAGCCAGAAGGACAGCCGGTTTTTTTGTGTTCTGGCAAGGTCTTTATCGCGTACTTCCCGCTCGACAGCCAGGCGGATTCTCAGGAATATAACCAATACAATACCGATAACAGGACAAAAAATCAGGGGGTACAAACCCTTCATACCAAAGCGAGAGACAAGAAAGGCCGAGACCACTCCGCCGCTTGCGTAGCCGAGAAAACCGCCCGCCATAAATACGGCTGTGCTAACGGACGACGGAATCCTTCTGAGCCAGTGAACCGCCCGCAGCCCTTCCGGATGCACTATCGCTATTCCGCAGCCGCTGACCAAAGCCAGCAGAATCATTAGAGCAAAGGCACCGCTTCCTCTCGGCAGAACACCCAGCAGGCATATACCGGCGGCCACAATCAGACCGAGATGCAAAAACAAGGGCCTTCGCTTGCGGGCGCGCATATGGCCGATGAGCGGCTGGAGACCGTTGCTGGTCATAAGCAGCGCAGCCAAAACGAAACCTCCGCGAGACAGGCTTAAAGAGAATTCTTCCCGGATTGCCGGAAGGATGGCGGGCAGCATACTCGCGAACAAATCAATCAGAAAATGAACACCTGCAAGCACGAAAAGCTGCATCCAGTAAAATTTGGCGATTCTTCTATTCAAGTATCAACTGACTGGTACCTCAAATTTGTTACCGGTGAGCTGTTCGTATGCTTCAATGTATTTGTCACTGGTTTTGGCTCCGATATCATCGGGCAGCTCGACGCCCGGGCCTGATTTGTCGAAGTTTATGCTCTCAAGGTAATTGCGAACAAACTGCTTATCGTAACTTTCCTGGTCCCTTCCGGGCTGGTATTTATCGGCAGGCCAGAAACGTGAAGAGTCCGGTGTTAAAACCTCATCAATCAAAATAATTTTGCCATCGACACGACCCCATTCGAACTTCGTATCGGCAAGTATTATTCCTTTGCTCCGGGCATATTCGCCGGCCTTTTTGAAAATCTGCGTACTTTTATCCCGGACATAGTTTGCCGCTTCTTCGCCAATAATATCGACGCATCGAGCAAAACTGATATTTTCATCGTGTGTTCCCCTCTCGGCTTTTGTGGCCGGGGTGAAAATCAGTTCGGGCAGCTTCTGGCACTGAGTCAGGCCGGACGGCAGCTTCTGTCTGCAAACGGTTCCGCTTTGGCTGTATTCTTTCCAGCCGGAGCCGGCCAGATACCCTCGCACAACACATTCAATCGGCAGGACATCAACCTTTTTAACCAGCATACTTCGTCCGGCAAGCTGTTCGGAATAATCGCAGAACGGCTCAGGGAAAGCGGCCACATCATCGCTTATTAGATGGTGCTCGATATCCGGGCTTAGATAATCGAACCAGAACCTGGAAATCTGCGTAAGAATAATTCCTTTACAGGGTATGCCGTTGGCCATGACCACATCAAATGCGCTGATTCTGTCGGTAGCAACTATGAGCAGCTTGTCGCCCAAATCATATATGTCACGAACCTTGCCGCGAACCGGCTGGTTTTTAGTAATGTTTGTTTGTAAAACCGTCTCCATAAAAAATCCCTTTCAATTTATAGTTCGCACTTTAACGTGTAAATTATCGATGATAAGCAGCCAATAATCAATTATTTTCCGTCCTGCTCTATTCTAAAATCAACATATCCCAATATTTTTTCTTTGACCCTTTCGATATCTTCATCAGCGGGCAAAAAACCAAGCAGCTTTTCCAGATAACCGCACTGTTTTATTCGTTTCAGCGTCGATGTGAAATTCACATCATAGACCCAGCCGAGCAGAGAAAGCTTCAGGTCGTTCAATTTCCTTAATTGTCTGTTATCCACACACCGACCGCAAAGAAGCTCATTAACCACATGTGCCGAGTATCCCGGCTCATCCGGAAGCTCAATACCCAGCTTGAAGTCCTGTGGATTGTCCCGGTATTGTTTGTAGTATTTCATTACCACATAGAACACATCCAGCTTATCGGCATCGCGTATCAATTTCGAAAACAGCAGGCACCGGCCATCCAAACCAGAGGGCAATTCTTTGCGTCCGTGGTATTCAATCGCTTTTTCGATTAACAGCTTTTCCCGACGGTCAATACCATCAAGCACCTGATTCTTTTCCAAAACTTCCAGGCCCAGACGGCAATGGTCCAAACTTTTGGCATCACAGTACGTGCAGTATTTAACAAACTGCTCGAATCGTCCAACGTCGTGCAAAAGGGCTATAGTTTCGCTTATGAGCTTCTGATTTTCATCAAGGCCAAGCTCGCCGGCCAAATACAACACCTCCTTACAGGTTCGGTGACTATGGTTTTCTTTGAGTTTTATATTAGCATTGACGGTTTCATTATCGCCATAAAAGCCCGCAACATAACCACCGAACCAGATTCTGAACTTGTCTAACTGTGCTTGCTCCAAAATGTCCCAACTTTTAATAAAAATTCCTGCTGCATATTCCAAAATAGTCTGCGTGAGGTATAATACCGTCTAAATGGATA
Source organism: Planctomycetota bacterium (assembly GCA_013202635.1). Lineage (GTDB taxonomy): Bacteria > Planctomycetota > Phycisphaerae > Sedimentisphaerales > Anaerobacaceae > NIOZ-UU13. Next base: position 1,442 of record JABMRO010000539.1, on the reverse strand, counting down.
ATAGTCAAAAGGAGTAAATAATATGCCAACCGTAAAAGATGTGATTGTCAAAAAGCCTTCCGAAGAAGAGGCTGCGGCCTGCAAGAACTGGCCTATATGGAATTGCCAGCCCAGCACGTTCGACTGGGCATATACGGAAAAAGAGACTTGCCTTTTACTCGAAGGCAAGGTAACGGTTACAGACGGCAAAGACTCGGTAAGCTTCGGAGTGGGCGACCTTGTGGTTTTCCCCGTGGAACTCGAATGCACGTGGCAGGTCAGCAAGGCCGTAAAAAAACACTACAACTTCGGTTAATGAGTATATTTAGTCCGGCGTTTCACTTAACCTTGAATTCAGCCGGTTTGAAGTCGAGCTTTCGTCCGGCTTCGACTGCCTCATTGACTTTCAGTACCGCCACAGCCGTTTCATATCCGACTTCGGCAGGGCAGTTGAGTCTGGCCTTACCGCGAACAGCATCGAAGAAATTCTCCAGGTGCGGCTGGTGAACCGGCTTATTCATTTTCACGAGCATATCATACTTCGCCGGCTTCGGCGACGGCGGCCTGACTTCGCCGACTGCATCTTCACTTTCGGGCTGGTCCAGGCCTTCGTCTTTTTTCAGGTAACCTTTCTTAACCCATTTGTCCCATTTGGTCTCCATCACCCAATCCTCCCGGTAAACACCACAACGGTATTGGGGTTCTGAGATTAGAAGCGTACCCTCGGTGCCCATAAAGCTTTCGAAATATCCGTTGCCGCTGTTGGTGCTTATTGTCTGGTAGAAGGCGGTAACCGGTCCCTGTGGGGTTTGGTATTCGTAAACAGCCATTACGGTATCGTACCATTCGTGGGTTCTTTTATCGTAATAGTTTGTGCGTCCGCTGGCTATGACCGATTTGGGATGTGCGTCGAGAAACCAGTTGTAAATATCTATCTGGTGCGAGCCGAGGTCCACAATCGGGCCGCCCCCGAGCCCCTTGTACCACCGCCAGTTCCTGAGCTGCTGCATCGACTTGTAACCATATCCGGCCAAGGTATCCGCATCGATTTCTTTTCCTCTCGGCACAATCCTGGGCGGCGCCACCGCTCGGTTCCACTGGCCGTTGACGGCTGTAATCTGTCCCAACAGCTTTGCTTCTTTTAGAAGTTTTTCATAGCAGAATATATACCGGGGATTGCTGCGGCGCTGATGGCCAATCTGGAGTAGTTTGCCGGTTTGCCTGGCTGTCTGCACCATTTTCCGGGCACCATCGAGAGTATTGGACATCTCTTTTTCGCAATAGACGTGAAGGCCGGCTTTAAGGCAGTCAACCGTATGGTCGGGGTGCCAGAAGTCGGGCGTGGCGATAATGACGGCATCAAGGTCCTTTTCTTTGTCGAGCATTTCCTTATAGTCCACATAAGCATTGTTCTCGTGGCGATATTTCTTCAGCAGGCCTGAGGCACGTCTTTGATTGTATGC
>JABMRO010000538.1 GCA_013202635.1 Planctomycetota bacterium | reverse complement strand
GAGACACCATCGTAGGTTCCGTTCAATCCCTCGCTGCCCGAATCGATACAGTCAGTTCCAGTCTCGTCGAACTTATACCAATTAAGCGGATTGTCGCCGTTTATAGCGGCCTCCCATTCAGAAAGACCGGCCTGAGTCGGGCTGCCGATAACCAGTACCAGAACAACAAAAACTAAAAAAAACATTTTTTTACACATAATAGTCTTCCTAAAAAAAGTTTTAATATGAGATGTGAGTTGACGTGTAAGGTATCTTCACTTGCGAAGCACAAGGCTGTGATTAAAACTCGGCACTTCGCGTAATACCGGATAACTCCTCCTCTATTCATAAAATTCACAAATGAAAGCAATTGTGTCTACACAAAGGCCAAAACCAAAGATACCCTTACTATGCACACAAGCTTCACTGATATCATTTATACCAAATCAACCACTCTCCCGTCAATGAAAATCCCCACAATTAAGTTCACTCCATAAGATAACTAACTTTATCTCACCGTGGCTCTCCATTATATGCTGTACGCTCTACGCTAATTAGAATCCATTCTAAATTCTCAATTCTTCTTTCTTCAAATAGTCAACGCATGACTTGTGCAGAACTTGCAGTTATCATACAATGTGGCGGAATCTCGTAGTAAAAACCCTTGAGGGCTCTCAACGAATCTCATTATATTCAGAAAGGATAAACGAATGGCGGATTTAATGAATAGATTTTTGATGATGGCTGTTTTGGCAGCCTCTACGCTAACTGTAGGTTGTGGGCCAACTAAGCATCAGGCATTAAATCCCGTTGAAATCTTTGAAACCAACGAAGGCTTTAGCATCACAGAGGCCGACGCAAAAATAATGTCCTACCAGCGCCAGCATAAATCCATAAATGGAAAATACCTGCGTGCCAACTACATACATCCCCTCTATGGCCTCGATGGCGAGATACTGACAGAGGACTTCCCGGCCGACCACCCGCATCATCGTGGAATATTCTGGGCCTGGCATCAGGTATGGCTCGGCGATAAAAAACTTGGAGACTCTTGGGCTGCAAACGACTTTTTCTGGGATGTCTATGATGCTAAAATTTTAGCTGTAGATTCACAATCACGTGCTCTGCAGGTTCACGTTAACTGGAAATCACCGCTCTGGACTGATGCAAATGGAAGGAAAAAAGCGTTCGTAAAAGAGACCACGACCATACGGGTTCATCGAGCCCAAAACGACATCCGCAAGATAGACTTCCAGATTAGTCTGCTTGCTCTGGAGGATGGTATTCGTCTCGGCGGCTCCGAAGACGCCAAGGGCTACGGCGGTTTCACAACAAGAATACCATTGCCCGACGGCCTTTCGTTCACCGGTACTAACGGCCCCGTAGAACCGAAGAACTTATCCGTAGTAGCCGGCCCCTGGCTGGACTTCTCGGGCGATTTTGGTAACGATGGCAGCATAAGCGGCCTGGCAATACTATGTCATAATTCTTCACCCGGCTATCCACAGCGATGGATACTTCGAAGAAAGGGCAGTGCCCAAAATCCTGTTTATCCCGGCCGTCACCCAATTGCGCTTTCACGTGGTAAACCGGTCATTTTGCGTTATCGCCTAATTATCCACCGCGGTAATCTCAGTCGTGTGAAACTCGACAAATTACAGGCCGAATATAACAGAGAACCTCTCCCGATTTTCAACGACAGATAACAAAACTTAAAAATTAGCAATCCCACTAAAGTTTATTCCTGTGCAGGCCGGAATCCGGCCCTCTGGTTATCCGTTTACATATACACTCATCAAATTACGAGCCACAGGCCACTAAATTGCCCAACCTTCCCAAGTTGCCATATTGTAAGCTTGAAAAAAAACGATTATTTTTGATGAATTGATATCAATTTGTACCCGAAAAGCACGTATTTATAACAAATTATAGCCATTTCAGACCAATTTCTCATCATTTTAATGTTTTATATATAATCTTCTCAGTCTTTTTTCTCAAATAAACACTGCAATAGTATAAATAATGGGCAAAATGTTCTTGGCTTTTGAATGCGGTTAGTGTAGAATATGGATGGAAATGCTCTTTACTGGTTTCGCAAAGGATAAAGCTTATTTTCTGATAAGGGAAATTAAGATGAAAAGGTTTTTTTATGGGACATTACTAATCTCAGCGGTGATAGCCTCTTTTTGTTTAGCTGCGCCTGAACCGGCCATTGTGCCTGCTATGGGCCAGTGGACGCTGGACGTGGAATTTACTCATCCACAGCAAATTGTTCTGCTCCGAGCCTCTGATAAAAAGCCGGTACGATTCTGGTACACGATAATAACGCTTACAAACAATACCGGTGATGATGTCGGTTTCTATCCTAAGTGTGATTTGATGACGAATACCTTCCAAATTACACAGGCAGGTAAAGCTGTAGCGCCGGCGGTTTTTGAACAAATAAAAAGGCGTCACAAGAGCAGATACCCGTTTCTTGAACTTTTGAGCAAGTCCGGAAACAGGATACTTCAGGGTGAGGATAACACTAAAGATATCGCTGTTATTTGGCCTGATTTTGATAATAAAGCCAAGAATGTAAAAGTCTTTATAGCGGGTCTGAGCAATGAGACTGCTGCAATTAACCATCCGGTGGCAAAAGACGATATCGGAAACCCGCTAAAAGTTTTCCTGAGAAAAACCCTCGAATTAAATTATGATTTCAAAGGCGATCCTGCCCTGAGAGCCGGTGCAGGCTTGACGTACAAGGGGAAACGCTGGATTATGAGATAAGCTTCATATCCGGCATTTTGTATATCGCACTTAATATTTCGCATAAGACGCTTCATATATCGTATTTAGCATCCCTTTCGCGCATGGCATTTCATATCTCGCACTTGAGTCGTCACGTCTAAAATCCCTCAAATTCTTCCATAGGACTGCCACAAAAACCTCTTAATTTTGCGTTTTTGTAAAATTTTACAAAAAATGTAAAAAAAATGCTTGATATATTCAAACAAGCGTTTAAAACTATCGTATAAAACATGCGTTTAGAGGTTTTGTATAGTGGTTTCAAAAGGTAACAAAACAAACAGCAATACTAATAAGGGGGTTCGGGATAGATTACTCGACGCGGCTGAAGAGCTTTTCTGCGAACAGGGCTTTGAGGGGGCAAGTGTTCGCGATATTGCCGCTGCTGCCAAGTGCAACATAGCGTCAGTGAACTACTATTTTGGTGGGAAGGAGAAGTTGTATCAGGAGGTTTGGCGCCGTCACCTGATTACGATGCGCGATACACGTATTGCAAGTATCGACAAAGTAATGTCTCAAAATGACGGCAAACCACATCTGGAAGACCTGCTCAAGTCTTTTGCAGAAGCATTTCTTGGGCTGCTCGTAGATGAAAGCAGGGCTCGTCGGTTTTGTAAACTCATGGCCCGGGAAATGATAGACCAGCACTTGCCTGTAAATATGTTCGTGGACAACATCATTACACCTACTTTAGCCGCTATGCGCGGTGCTCTGGTTAAGGCTTGTCCCGGCCTGGATGAATCAAAGGTTCCGTTTATAGTATTTTCTATTGTCGGGCAGCTACTGCATGTGCTTCACGTAAAGGCTATTTTTCAGCAGATTGATGCAACGGCCTTGCCAAAATTTGATTTAGCTCAAGCTGTCGACCACGTTGTTAAATTCTCCACTGCTGGTATTCGGGTTTATGTTGAGGAAAAAAGCGAATGAGAAAGCGATTAGTTTCAATTTGTCGGTTGTTTTTTATTGTTGTCCTAACAATCCTTACCGGCTGCATGGTAGGGCCTGACTATTCCAGACCCGAAACCCCGGCAGAGACATCCGACGGTTATTACCACGCCGGAACACACGAACAGGACGTTAACGATTTTTCAGAGGTTGACAAATGGTGGGAGCAGTTCGGTGACCCCACAACTGCGATGCTGGTGCGCGAGAGTCTGGAAAACAACTATAGTCTTAAAGCGGCGGCGGCAAGAGTCCTGCAGGCACAGGCTGTGCTTACTGAAATTCATGGGCGCAGGTTACCGGATATCTCTTACAACCTGAGCCGTGACAGAAGTAAACGTTCCTTCAATTTCGGCGGATTAGGTGGTGGGAGCAGATTCACCGTAATGAGCACAACCTGGTCGCAGGGTATTTCTGTTGCTTATATACTGGACTTGTTCGGCAAGCTCAAACGGTCGGAGCAGGCCGCATGGGCCGAGCTGCTTGCAACCGAGGCAAACGAACAGGTTCTGATTAATTCAATGGTAGCCACTGTAATAAACGCAAGAGTTAATATCGCAACTCTCCAGCGTCGTTTGGCTATTGCACGAGCGAATACGAAGAGTCAGCGAAAAACCCTGGGAATTGTCGAACGACGTTATGAACAAGGGCTTGTCGGGCCGGTTGATATAAGGCTGGCACGAGAGAATCTGGCAGCGTTAGAAGTGATTGAACCGGTTATTGAATTATCTCTGATAACAGCTCAAAATGCTCTTGATGAGCTTTTGGCTCGTCGGCCCGGCTCTACTGATGAACTGCCGCAGACCTTAGAGGATTTACCGGATTTGGGACCTGTACCTGTTGGGCTGCCGGCTTCCCTTCTGGACCGCCGGCCGGATGTTAGAGCGGCTGAGTTTTTGCTAAGGGCTGCGAACGAAAGGATCGGTGTGAGCATCGCCCAGCTTTATCCGGATTTAAATTTGGTCGCAAATTTTGGTTATTCAGCAGATACTGTTGAAGATATTTTCCAGCAGGATGAAACGGAGATGTATGCGGCGCTTATGTCTCTTGCTCAGCCTATCTTCAGGGGCGGACAAATAAGGGCTCAGATTAATGCTGCCGAGGCGCGTTATGCAGAGCTGGCGGCAAATTATGCCGGTACGGTTCTGGCTGCGATGCGGGAAGTCGAGGACGCCTTGGTGACAGAGCAGATGCTGCAGACGCAGCTCAAACACGCCCGTGTTCAATTCAGAGAGGCCAGCGCCGCAGAGAGCCTTTCAAAGCAGCGGTATGAACGTGGCGTTGAAGGAATATTAACCGTACTCGTATCGGAACGAAGGCGCAGAATATCTGAACAGGAAGTGACTATTCTCAAGGGCCGGATTTGGACTAACCGGGTAAATCTTTTCCTGGCGCTGGGTGGTGACTGGGATTATCAGGAACCATCTGAAGAACAGGTTGTTTTAAGAAAATAATATAAAATTATAGAACGGGAAGTAATTTTATGAAACCAATCAGGGAAAATAAAAAAATGCCCTCGGGCCTGATACAGTTGCTGCTTGTCGTGGTCATTGTAATTATAGGGGCATTGATTGCTGTGGTTTTTATCAAGTATAAAAAACCACCTCAGCGACAAGAGCAGACAGTTCTTGCGCCATTAGTCAAAGTTGAGCGTCTTGATCGCAGGGACATCCAGATGATTATTCGTGGCTATGGAACTGTCAACCCAAGGTTGCAGGTGGAAATCGTACCACAGGTTTCCGGCAAGGTCGTCTGGGTCAATCCGCAATTTAAAGCGGGGGGGTTTATTCGACGCGGTGAGCTGATACTGAAAATAGACCCTCGCGACTATGAATTAGCGTTCCGTCAGGCCAATGCCGCCGTCGCGGAGGCCCAGGTCATGCTGGACCTGGAAAAGGCAGAAGCCAAAATCGCAAAAGAAGAATGGCAGCAGCTTCACCCGGGCCAGGAACCGGCTTCACCGCTGGTTTTTCGGGAGCCCCAGATACGCCAGAGACAGGCCAGGCTCGAATCGGCTAATGCAGGACTGGCTACCGCCAACCTGAACCTTGAAAGGACACGGCCTTCCCTGCCCGTTGATGCTGTGATAATGAATGAAAGGATTGACCTTGGTCAATATGTGATGATAGGCCAGTCCGTAGGTGCTGCTTATGGAATCGAATCAATGGAAATAGAAGTACCTCTTGAAGACAAAGAACTGGCCTGGCTTGCTATTCCTGATAATATGGTTTCAGTCAATGCCGCGGAAAGCTCTAAAAAAGGTGCGATTGCACGAGTTTCGGCTAATTTTGCCGGAGAAGAGAAATGCTGGCCTGGATATGTGGTCAGAACTACGGGCCAGGTCGATATAACATCGAGACTTATATCGGTTGTTGTTGAAGTGTCCGAGCCGTTTAAGGATTCGGGTTCCACACCTCCGCTTTTACCCGGTATGTTTGTCGAAGTTTCAATCGAGGGTAATATTCTGAAGAACGCAATCGCAGTGCCCCGAGATGCAATGCACAATCGTAACGAAGTGTGGGTGGCCAAAGACGATCAATTATATGTCCAGCCGTTGGATATTGTGCGGGCCGACAGGGATTTCGCCTACGCGAGTTCAGGCCTTGATGACGGAGATATGATTATTGTCAGTTCTCTTGATATGGTTATTGAAGAGATGAAAGTCAGGATTCAAACCGAATCCGAAACCTCAACTACATTTGCTGAGGTGGTGGAAGATCAAACCAGGACTCCCGAAGTAAGGACAGAGTAAATGAAAGATTTAACTGAAAAAACTCGTCTCGACAAAGACCCGATCCGCAGAGGTCTTCTTGGATGGTTTGCTTCTAACCATGTAGCTGCGAATTTGTTGATGTTTTTAATCATTATTGCAGGGTTGCTTGCAATTTTTTCTGCCAAGATGGAAGTCTTTCCGGAATTAAGCCTCGATATGATTAATATCCTGGTACCTTATCGCGGTGCTTCACCTGCTGACGTTGAAGAGGGTGTCTGTCTGAGAGTTGAAGAAGCTATAGCGGGGGTTGATGGCATAAAACGTATGACTTCTACTGCCGCCGAAGGGGCCGGTTCGACGCTTGTTGAAGTTGAGGAATATGCAAACGTGAAAGAGGTGCTTGATGATATAAAGGCGGAAATTGACACGATTATAACGTTCCCTCTGGAAACTGAAAAGCCCATAATAACTGAACTAAAGACACGTCATAAAGTGATCTCAATTGTTGTCAATGGTGATGTTACCGAGAAAACACTGAGAAAAGTCGCTGAGCAGATTCGTGATGACCTGACAGTTATGGATAATATCAGCCAGGTAGCCATCTCCGGTGTCCGGCCTTATGAAATTTCAATTGAAGTTTCCGAGGAGAATTTGCGACGCTATAACCTGAGCTTTGAGAAGGTATCCAGAGCGGTCAGGGATTCGTCACTCGATATTCCGGCAGGCTCGGTTAAGACCTCCGGCGGGGAGATTCTGGTTAGAACCAAGGGGCAAAAATATTTCGGCCCCGAATTTGAAAAAATAATAGTCTTTACGAGGAACGATGGGACAAAAATAAGACTTTCCGACATTGCAACAGTTAAAGATGATTTCGAAGATGTTGACCTTCTTGCAAGATTCGACGGTAAAAGGGCCGCTTTTGTACAGGTTTCGAGGATAGGAGAGCAGGGCGCCCTTGACATAGCTAATACGGTTAAAAGGTACATTGAAGAAAAGAGAACTTATTTACCTGAAGGGATTTCGATTTCATTATGGGAGGATGACTCCGAAGTCCTCAAATCCAGAATGAATCTTCTTAAAAGGAATGCGTATATCGGGCTGGTCCTTGTATTTATTTGCCTGACGTTATTTCTCAATTTACGTCTTGCTTTCTGGACAACTATGGGCATACCGATATCTTTTTTGGGTGCCTTTTACTTTCTGCCGCACTTTGATGTTTCGATTAACATGATGAGTCTTTTCGCATTCATTATGTCACTTGGTCTTGTGGTTGATGACGCGATTGTAGTCGGTGAAAATATTTTTGCATATCGGCAGGCGGGAATGGACCGTCACGAAGCAGCCATAAAAGGCGTAAAAGAAATGTGCATGCCGGTTGTACTGGCTGTATTGACGACGATGTTTGCGTTTTTGCCGTTGGCTTATACCGCAGGCATTATGGGTAAATTCCTGAGAGTGCTGCCCATAGTAGTGATAAGCGTTCTTTCGGTTTCTCTTGTGGAAGCTCTGCTGATCCTGCCGGCTCATTTGTCCTCTTCCAGGTTCTCCAAGAAAAGCTTCATTGTACGTTTCACCGATAGAATAAATTACTGGACGAACAAAGGTATGAAGTGGTTTATAAACGGGCCTTTCGCCGCATTTGTTAAAAAGGCGGTTGAATGGCGCTATGTAACCTTATCTGTCGGAGTTGCGATTTTTTTAATAACCGTTAGTTTTATCATCAGCGGGTATATAAAGTTTGTATTCTTTGATTCGGTGGAAGCCGACAATATGATTGCAACTTTGACAATGCCGCAGGGTATGCCTGTCGAGCAGACAACCGAGGTTATTGAGGCGATTGAGAAGGCCGCTTTTCAGGTTATAGATGAGTTTAACGTCGAAGGCAAGCCGTCTCTGGTGAAGCACATATCAACCACGGTAGGCGCTCATCCGGCCGCTGCTCGCGGAGGACCGGGTCACAGTGATTTAACTTCCAGCACGGCATCGAACCTCGCAGAGGTCAATATCGAGTTGCTCAGTGCTGAAGAGCGTTATGCATCAAGCAAAGAGATGAAAAACCGCTGGCGGGAAATTGTCGGAGAAATACCGGGTGTTTCATCCCTTACGTTTATGTCTGAGATTATGAGTGCCGGCGATGCGATAAACCTGGAACTATCTCATCAGAACTTCGATAGCTTGTTGGCGGCATCTGAAAAGTTAAAATCGATTCTGCGACAATATACCGGCGTGAGTG
>JABMRO010000040.1 GCA_013202635.1 Planctomycetota bacterium | reverse complement strand
CAATGGCCAAACTCAAACCTAAGAGTAAGGGCTATCCTCAAAAGCACTATATCTTTGATATATTTCTTTTCATCCGTCTACTTAATCCGATTTTATCTTTAAAATTCTTGAAAATAGTCGTTTTTCGGCAAGAATTGGAGGTTTGGCGCTTCCATCAATCATCAAATTTAACATCTGTGGAGACATGCTGGAGACACGATGTCACCTGAAAATCAGGGTGTTTTTTAGCTCTTGGAAGAGGTTACATTTCACTGATCTACAGTCTGAGTTTGCGGCAGTTTTGCTTTCTAATCTGAGGGATCACTCACACGTTTTTTCATTTGCACGTATGGTTGCCACATCATAAACTATCAAAAGCGTTTTCATTCTGACTTTTCAGTGCCAGGAGGTTAAATATGAATAGCATCAGGAACAAACACTTCCATGTTATGATTAATTTCTGTTTTATCTTAATTATTCTCTCTAATGGTTACACTAAAAACTCAGATTTACAGGAGATCGAAAAAACTGTCGAGAAAGATGTTGAAGATTTGATTGGTACCTATGTTCATGCGATCAATTCCGGCTCTCATGAAAAAATTCTTAGTTTTATCAATGAACACTATCATTCTACTTTTTTAGAACAAGTTCCCATGCATATCAACCTGTCCATTCATTTGGGAAACTTTTATAAGAGTGGAGGACTCGGATATGAACTTCACTCTGTGCGATTAAATGATAACAATGAATATATAGCCTCTATTTACAACAGGCTGACTGCGGCATGGCTAACTCTTAAGATTCCAATCTTACCAGATCCACCACACAAGATTGTGATGTTTCCTGACATTCAACCCACAACTCCACCATCCGATATTGGACCACAGAAGAGGTTGAACAATCAAGAAATAATCAAACGATTGGAATTATGTCTTGACAAAGCTGTAAAGGATGACGAATTCTCAGGAGCGGTTCTGCTTGCTAATAATGGTATCCCTCTATTTAAGAGAGCTTATGGCCTGGCAAACAAATCATACAATATTCAAAACCAGTTGGACACAAAGTTCAACATAGCTTCACTTGGTAAAATGTTTACCGGTGTGGCAATTACACAATTAGTTCAAAAAGGTGAGCTACTACCGAATGATCTTTTGAAAAAATATATAACCGACGAATGGCTAAAACCGGAAAACAGCAAGAAAATTCAGATTCAACATCTCTTGACACACACATCTGGATTGGGTGACTATTTTAAATCATTATATTCTCAGATTTCACCGATGGTTTTCAGAAGATTAGAAGATTATAAATCATTAGTTGTAGATCAGGAACTTATATTCGAACCGGGTGAAAGGTGGTCTTACAGCAACACTGGAATGCTCCTTTTGGGTGTGGTTGTTGAGCATATTTCTGGAGATAGTTATTACGATTATGTTCGCAACCATATTTTTATCCCGGCAAATATGACAAATTCTGATTTTTTTGAAAAAGACCGTCCTGTTTCAAATCGAGCAACCGGATATATCAAAGAATTTACGAATTCTGGTGTGCGATGGCAGAATAATCGATTTACCCGAGTAATGAAAGGTGGACCTTCCGGTGGCAGCTATTCAACAGTTGAAGACTTACTAAATTTTGATATCGCAATCAGAAATCACAGATTATTGAAACCAAAATATACACAAATGATACTATCTGCTAAACCAGAATTAAATTCTCCGTTTTATGGGTATGGTTTTTTTATTAATGAAAGTCCAGTTGGTCGAATTGCTTCGCACGGAGGAGATGGTTCGGGGATAAGTTGTCAGTATAAAATCTATCTTGATATCGGTTATACAGTTATTATCTTATCTAACTATAATGTCCCAGCTGCCAGTATTGTTGAAGAGGTCATTCACCAAATGATCTTATCACATCGTGTGACTGCTACGCCGAAATTGGAATAAATAAAGCGAATTAGTCTCATTTCCAGTTAGTGAGTTAGGTAGATTTCATAACGTCGCCTGAAAATCAGGGTGTTTTTCAGCTTCTGAAAGAGGTAACTTTGCGGAGAATTCTGATTTTTTACAGCTCTTAGGAGAAGTAAACTTTTATGTGTGCTCACTGGTCCTAGTGAGCTGAACTCGAAGACTTTTGCAGATGCCCCATATATAGTGGCAAAAAGCCCAGCTTCTCGTACTCTCTTATTATCTCGGCCTCGGTCTTTTCAACGACTTTGGCCCTTCTCTTACGCGCGCGTGCGAGGTATTTTTTCAGCGGGGGTTTAGATAGGGTTCTCGATGCCTCTGTTTTCGCTGTTTTCCCACGGCATTTATAGCCGGCCAGCTCGTATGCCTTCTGCTGATTTACCTCGCCTGCAAGCTCCATCAACAGGATAATATCACAAAATCGCTTTTGTAGTGCCGTCAGGGCTTTCATTTAGGAAACTCCTTTCATCCTTTGCCATCAAATTACTCTTGACTGATTTTTTCGCCGCCATCAATTGCTTTGCTCTTCTTCACATATTCTTTACAAAATAAACCGGTCTTGCCAGCAATGTCACCAAGCGCGTGCCAAAGTGCGTGCCAAACATGCTCGTTTGGTCTTCGGCTGACCTTCGCTTGACCTGATAAAATCTTTTTTCTTGAGTGGAAAAATGCGGTTCTTGGGAAATGGTGCAGGGTGCGTTTTCGGCTTAAAAGGCCGTTGCTCTACCAACTGAGCTACACTCCCAAAGTTTTTTAAATCGCTGTAATATAACACCTTCCCAAACACGCTGTCAATCCTTTAAATTTATTGAGCCGGAATTGTCGGGTGAACACCCAAGCATCCCTATCCCTACATACTCACCAGGCGGCGATTCGATATTGAAACAGGACTTTACGACTAATGCAGACAGTAATATAATCTGCATGTCAGTAGGCCAAATGAATAAAAAAAGCGGCAAGAAAGATAACGGTGTGAAATAATTCGGATAGTCAAGCCAATCATTAAGAAAGAAGTTCAAATGATTTTCGGTAAGGACTGCCTACTCTATCGAACAAATTCTAAAAGTTTTACCGGAGTATCAATAATGTCAATTATTTCTAAATTTGTGTTGATTTTGTCTTTGATGTGCGGGCCTGTCTTATATGGGAAAGAGAAGGTGGATTTTTCGAAATTAACATCACCTGTTATTTTCAGAGGCGACCATAAATATGGATTTCGAGACCCGGCTGTTGTTTATCATAACGGCAAATTCCATCTATATTTCACACTGTCGGAGACAGCGGGTGATGGAGGGTATTACAATATGACCGCTTACAGCAAGAGCGGCGATCTCGTGCACTGGACGTTTCCTGAGATTATTACCGCCCGTGACCGCAACCTGAACTACAGCAGTCCCGGTAATATTATCCGTTATAACGATGAATGGATAATATGCCTGCAAACTTACCCCACGCCCAAGAAGGAGACGTTCGGCACACAGGACAGCCGGATTTGGATTATGCGCAGCAGGAATTTGAAGGACTGGTCCGAGCCTGAATTGCTCCGAGTAAAAGGCAACCACGTGCCCCGGGAGAAAATGGGGCGCATGATTGACCCGTATCTTCTGGAAGATGCGCAGGAAAAAGGCAAGTGGTGGTGTTTTTATAAGCAAAACGGCGCAAGCATGTCGTATTCATACGACCTGAAAAACTGGACCCATGCCGGTCACGCCCGGGCCGGGGAGAATGTGACGGTAATTCGACAAGGCCAGGAATATGTGATGTTTCACTCACCGTCAAACGGTATCGGCGTCAAACGTTCGAAAGCCCCGAAATCATGGGGACAGGATGTACAGCTACTGACGCTCGGACAGAAACAATGGCCCTGGGCGCAAGGGAGGCTGACGGCAGCAACTGTAATCGATTTAACGAAAGAGCCCGCGGTGGGAAAATATATTATGTTCTTCCATGGCTCTTCCAAAGCGGGACTTCAGCTTCAACGTGCCCACGGGGCAGCCAGTTTGGCAATCGTCTGGAGTGACGACCTTGTAAACTGGGCCTGGCCGGGGAAAGGTCGTTAAATCAAGAGCTACGGTTTTGGTTAAAGCCTCCGGCAATAAACAGTCAGAGAGCTTGTGTTTTTAGGGGAGTCTGGTATCATAGGACAGTGAAAATCGAAGAGTGGGGTCAAATTAATGATAATTGGGAAATGACGGCTATGAACACATTCATACGCAACATCAATCTATTGCTGCTGATTCTTTTGTTCACGATAACCAACATTTCAAAATCGTACAGTGCTGACGAAAACAATTTCTATGCCGTTTCCACATATGAATGCATCGGGCTGTATTTCAAATCGCCGGACCTTGGCCGGTGCCACGTCCAGTTCAGGCAAACAGGAACATCAGCGTGGCGAGACGGTTATCCTCTCGTTCATGATCCACGCGATAATGAGTATCGTGGAAGTATTGTTGGTTTGAAACCACACACGGCCTATAACATAAAAATCATCCTTAATAATAAAAACCACGAACTAATATGCAAAACCAAAAATGATAGTTTTCCCATTGGGAAGATAACCTACCTGAAAAACGGTATCCACTCAAAGCCATTAGTGATTACCGAATCAGGCTCATCAAAGGGTTATCACTTAATCACACCCGCAGAAGGTTCAAAAGCAACGATTGATGTCCGAAATGCAGAAGAGTACACCTGCGTGATCGATGCCGATTACGTCATCCTTCGTGGAGTCGAATTCAGGAACGCCGCAATTCACGGCGTATTAATTAAATCAAAGCGGCATGACAATGTCATCGAAGACTGCCATTTCACATTCTGGGGAAGGATAGGGGGCCCAAAGACGTATGGAAACCAGGGCAATACAGACAGCGCTATTTACGCTGAACGTGGTTCGGGCAACCTCACCATTCAACGCAACTTAATTGAGAATCCGCGAGGCGGATCGAACGACTGGGACACGGGTCACCCGGCCGGCCCTCAGGCGATTACCCTTATCAATTCAAGCGGCGGAAACATCATTCGCTACAATGAGATTCGGTCAACAGAAGACCACGGCTTCAACGATGCCATCGGCGGAGGGTCCAATTTCAGTTTTGAAGGAAGCCCCAACCGCGACTCGGACATTTACGGAAACATTATTGCGAACGTGTGGGAT
>JABMRO010000537.1 GCA_013202635.1 Planctomycetota bacterium | reverse complement strand
TTGACTCACGTAAAGGTGACCGATTGCTCCAGCGGTTTCAGGGCATTTCGTGTGAAAGAGCTTTCGCGTCTGCTTCTTCGCCAGGACCAGTTTCACACATCCGAGCTCATCATCGATGCGGCGAAAAAGAGAATACGCATCGGTGAAGTACCGATAACCATCAAGCGCCGGCTAAGCGGTGAAAGCAAGAAAGGTAAGAACTGGCGGTATGGACTCTCCTTTTTTCGGACCGTTTTCAAGACCTGGTGGCGTTGAAGATGAACAACTCTGCTAAAATGTTGAATAAATGGCTTTTGCGAAGCGTTGGTCCACTTATACTTCTTTTTATTCTGTTCCGTCTTGACGTTGGCGCTACGATAGATGTAATCCGCCGAACTTCTGTTTGGCCTCTTGTCGTTGCATACCTGATGTTTGTCCCTTCTCTGTTATTTCGCACTCAAAGATGGGCTGTTCTAATCGCTGCTCTGGGAATTCGTATGGGATTTTGGGAGTCATTTAATGTTTATGCCTTTTCAACATTTACGGGTATAGCGACTCCAGGGCGATTAGGTGAATTCATCAAGGCGTTCTATCTAAAGCGGAAAGGAAGTTCACTTGGCCTGTCCTTGTTTAGTGTGTTTTTGGATCGCCTCTGTGATATTCTTTTTCTTCTCATTTCCGGCTGTGGAGCCCTATTTGTTATAGCGGAATTTGATGATGGGCCTGCCGCAACGATAGCGTTTACTCTCCTTGGTGTTATGTTAGGCGTGGTCGTGCTCTTGGTTGTGACACGAGGAAAAGGTAATAAGACTGCGATACGGGTGTTGAGAACGGTTTCACCCCCATCATTGAGAGGTCGAATGACGATTGTGTATCAGGATTTTTGCAGCGGTTTCCGCAAGACAAAACTTAAAGCACTTGGCGTCGTATTTCTGCTTACTGCTCTGGCCTGGGGTATGAACTATTGGGCTGTTTTCCTCGTTGGGCGGGCCCTGGGATTTGATATCGCTTTCTTTGGCATGGCCTGCATTGCCGCTATCTGTGCGCTTGTTACACTGATGCCCGTTTCTGTGATGGGGCTGGGTACGCGCGATGCAGCCTCAATATTGATGCTTGGTAATTATGGTATTTCAGAAGCTGGTGCTGTTGCGTTTTCAACACTGATCTTGTCAATGATCCTATTTAATGCGGTGATCTGTTCATTTTCACTCCTAAGCCCAGCCGTTAGGTTCGACTGGCGGTCGGAAATGGATGAGATCCTTGATCATCATTCCGATGATCGCTGAAGTGCTGGCCTCCAGGTTTATGAAATATTCAAAAGGCTTCGTATGAGAGCACACGTCGCGGATAAACTCGATATTATAAGAGCCAAATAGAAATGCCACTCTATTGAATTGCTGATCCAAGAAAGGAAATTGAATATGTCTCTCAAAATATTATTAATTACTCCTCCTATGAGCAGAGAAGAACGCTATGGTTCCTATTCTGATGCAGGATCCACCGCTCCGCCATTGGGGATTCTTTATGTTGCCGCAGTGATGGAAGGAAATGATTATACTGTTCAAGTCATAGATGGCATGAAAGGAGATATAACTCAGGCTGATGTTATTAAGGAAGTAAAGTCATTTGACCCTGATATTGTGGGTATTTCTGTTACGACCATATCTTTCCATCGTACTATAGAAATTTCAAAAGAGATCAGAAAGATAAGCAGGGATATCTTAATAGTGATGGGCGGCCCAGATGTATCGGCTAGAAAAGAAAATTATAAAAAATATATTGCCGATAATGTGTGTGATTGTGCGGTTTATGGTGAAGGAGAAGAAACAATGTCGGAACTGGCTGAGGCCTTTCTAAATGGACATGCGTTTTCCGAAATAAAAGGTCTTATTTATGCTAACAAAGATGAAGTGGTTGTAAACCCGCCCCGTGCTTACATTAAAGATCTTGACGCATTGCCCCTGCCAGCTAGGCACTTGCTTGATGATATGGAAGATTATCGCTGCCACCTCTTTACATACAAGCGAAGGCCATGGACAACAATGATAACATCGAGAGGATGCCCTTATAAATGCGTTTTCTGTGACAGGTCAGTATTCGGAAATAAATATCGAGTGAGAAGTGCGGAAAATATTTTTCAGGAGATGAAAGTTCTTCATGACAAGTATGGTATAAAAGAGATAGCCATCTATGACGACACGTTCACAATACAAAAGTCACGCCTTGAAAACCTCTTTGATATGCTTATTGAAGCGGATATGGACCTTATCTGGTCCTGTTCTGCAAGGGTGGATACTCTAACCTACGACATTATTAGGAAAATGAAAAAGGCTGGTTGCTGGCTCATAAGCATAGGCATAGAAAGCGGAGATGAAGAAGTTCTAAGGAGAATTAGAAAAGGGATAACGCTTCAACAAGTGAGAAATGTTGTGACATGGGCTTCAAGAACGGGCCTGATGATTAAGGGGTTTTTTATAATCGGGCATCCTGGAGAGACTAGGGAAACAATAATAAAAACGATTGATTTCGCAAGATCGTTAGATCTTTATACAGTTAATTTTTGCACGACCTATCTATTGCCTGGAACGGAATTAACCCGAACAGCGAGTAAATACGGTTTTGTCAATATTCATGGCTTCAGCAATATGAGCGGGCATACGGATAAGCTTTCATTTGTACCTTTTAATTTAACCGAAGATGAACTTAAGGGATGGCAGAAGAAAGCTTATTTACTTTTTTATCTTAGGCCAAAGGTGGTCATAAAAATATTTTTTGGTAACAAAACCATAAGTGACCTAAAAAGTTTTATTCCAAAAGTGCTTATTTCGATAAAGTTTCTGTGGAAATTTATGTGGCGTTAGGAGCTTCGCCAAATTCGTATGAGGAGCCTTACAGAAAGGAGAAGGTGCCATGAATAAAGAAACTTTCATAAGTCTTTTTGCTTTTTGCGTGCGGGGTGCTATCCTCCCTCAATTTGCACAAGAGCGAATACTCTTTGACAACAGTATTCATCCTTTTAGGCATTTATATCGATTCTGTAGTACTTTGGTTTTTCACACGGGGATATGGTTTTAAAATCTCTATTCAGTTT
>JABMRO010000536.1 GCA_013202635.1 Planctomycetota bacterium | reverse complement strand
TTAAAACCATACATCAATTTCTTTTTACTATTCGCCTCAGCAACCCGGATCTCTTCTACATCCTTTGCAGTAAAGGCAGGTGGCTTTTCACAGAAAACATGTTTCCCTGCATTTAACGCTTTAATTGTTAGCGGTTTATTAAGGAAATTTGGTGTGCAGATGACTATCACATCAATATCAGGATGACCAATTACCTCATCATTAGACAGATTGGGAAGACCGGTTGGTAGAGTAAGATTAGGCTCTGAAATTGCTATTACTTCGCCCGCCTCTACTTCGTTAATAGCTTCAAGACGGATTTGCCCCATCACCCCGAAACCAATAATTCCTATTTTGTGTTTCACGATTTTTCCATTTCATCAATCAGGTTTTTAACAGCATCAATTTCCATTTGTAGTTTCGCTTCAGCTGCATACGAACCAAGATGTGGTGTAAAAATGATATTATCAAGTTCAATAAGGCGGCCATCATATGGCTCCTTTGCATACACATCAAGTGCAGCACCCCCAATCTCAAGCTTTTTCAGAGATTCATATAAAGCCTCTTCATCAACAACTCCACCCCGTGCAATGTTTATTAGAATTGCTGACGGCTTTATCATGTCGAGTTCATTTTTTGATAGAACCGGACTTTTATCTGCATTACCGGGTATATGGAGCGTTATGATATCTGCCTCTTTGAGTACGTTTTCCATGGAACACATAGTGACTGAATTCTGCTTTGCCCAGTCTTCATCCAGTAGAAGATCATGACCAATCACTTGATTGCCAAGGGCGCGAAAAATAGTGGCTACTTTTCTCCCAATTCTCCCAAGCCCTATCACGCCAACGGTTTTCCCATAAAGAAGGTTTCCGATTTCCTTTTTCCACACCCCGTTCTTCAAATTGTGATGGGCCTGTGGAATCTTTCGCAACAGGGCCATTGTCATTGCTAACGTCAATTCTGCTACAGGTAGCGTTGGACCGTCAGGCGTGTTTACAACAGCAATGCCTTTCGTTTTTGCGTATGCAAGATCAACGCTGTCTATGCCGACTCCCACGCGACTGATGCACTTCAGTTTGGGTAGAGCATCCATCACGCGGGCAGTAAGCGGTTCGACACCTGCAACAATACCAACACAGTCACTTGCAATCTCAATAACTTCATCTTCGGTCAGCTTGCGTCCAAACGGATTATTTATAACTTCAAATCCGTGTCTGGCCAGCAGATCAAAGGGCTCTGAACCACATTGCCCAAACGAAGACGGCGATGTTAATACTTTTTTATTCATTGTTGCTTATCCCTTGAGTGATTCCATCTATCTCTGGTATTTGCTATGATTTAGTTTCCGGGGAGCACTCCAATGATAGTTGTTGTCTTTTTATGAAATAATACTTGTTGTTATAGGGGCCAATAGGAATGTGAGTGAACACAGCCTTATTCATTATTTTTAATGCATTTTCTAAATCCATGTAAAAGTCATTTTCTTTTGAAGGTTGAAAATTATCAATGCTATTGATTTTATCATTTTCTGATTCAAATTGAAAAATACTTTCGTAATCTGAATTCTTAGACAAACATTCAAAAAACAAGGTCTCTATGGATTCATCAGACAAATTAAAGACTTTGTGGAAATCTACTCTTGGAAAATAATCCAATTTACTGTCATAGCCAGCATTGATGATTTTGATATTTAATTCAGGGAGAAGTCCGGATACATATTCTAAATTTCTAAAAACATTTTGAATGACATAATCTTTAGGCTGGTGGTATTTTCTATTTTTCCCAAAATACCTTGGATCGAAATGATTAGGATCATCGTCTTTTTGCGATTCAATATCGAGTCCTTTGTTTTTTAAATATTTTGCTGTTTTATGAACTTGATAATTCAAATCAACTCCAATTAAATATATTTTATTAAATCCCAAAAAATTAAGAATCTGCAACCCTTCATATATAACAGAGCCTCCAGGAAAAATCTTGGGCAATTCTTTTGAAAATCCTTCTCCATGTAGTTGCTGCAGCCAGAACAGGTTTTCAAATTGTCCAATTCTGTCATAGAAATTATCACCCCTGAAATGGATATCCGGAAAAAAGGAATAGCTGGTTTTGGGTATAACTTCTTTTACTTCTTCAACAATATCAGACAACACAACGTTATCTGTTGTCGTGTAAAAATAAGGTTGCCAATTGATTCTTTCATCGATAATAAAAAACCTGTTAAAACACATGGTATATTCGTTCTTCAACAAATAAAGTGGTGTTTTATTTAAACTTGGGCCATTCCCAATGAGAAAAACCCTTTTACCTTCAAATTTATTTTTTAATCTACTCCATTGGTCTGAATCTCTTGTATTTTTCAGTTTATATCTTTTGTAAATTGAATTTGCTCTGTTAATCGACTTTAAGGCAGTGATCTTAATACCATGTCTCTTTAAGGTTCGAAGAATTTTTTCCAGATAAAATTTAATCATTGCCGTACTCTAAGAATTCCTTTTGCCAATGATAAAAGACTGTGGGATGGAGTTCATTATACATAGAGAGGTAAGTATCTTTCTTTTCATTATAATTTAGTCATAAATGTTTGAATAAAATATATGCAATACTTTTTTAAGAATTCAAAAATCCATAAAGGGGTTACGCAATGCTTACGATACATTAAGATGTCTTTCTTTATATTGTATCTACTGCCTATTAAACTAAATGATTGTACAAAAGTTTTTATTGAGGTGCCCTTAAAACTAGAAAAATCCATTCTATTGTATATTATTAATTCCTTACAACAATTTACATTAAATCCATTTTTAGAAGCTCTAATAGTATAATCTAAATCTCCATGATATTGCGGAAAATGTTGACTGTCCCAAAAACCAATTTCCAAAATTGTTGATGAAGGTATTAGGGTTCCCATTCCAGTTAACCATTTATAAACAAATTTGCTATGCTTTATCTTTTCAGGAAGCATAGTTCTTCTGCCAGTCAATACATTAAAATACCCTCCTTTTGACCAAGCCTTTTTGGAATTGAACTCGTATATATATGAACCAATTATATCAAGGCAATTTTTATTTATCATTTTCCTCAACTCAATAAAATAATTCTTCTCTGGAATAATATCATTATTCCAGAGAAGAATATAATCGGACTTTATAGTTTCAAGTGAATATTTTGCTCCAAGATTAATTGCACCGCTCCACCAAAGGTTACCGTCTCCTTCTAACAAATGTATTTCAGGATAATGTTCAGAAATCCATTCGGAGCTTCCATCGGTTGAACCGTCATCGATAACAATAACATCATATTTAATACTATTTTTATTATTTCTAAAATTAAGGGAA
This sequence comes from Planctomycetota bacterium, assembly GCA_013202635.1. Classification (GTDB taxonomy): domain Bacteria; phylum Planctomycetota; class Phycisphaerae; order Sedimentisphaerales; family Anaerobacaceae; genus NIOZ-UU13. The sequence continues at coordinate 9,080 of JABMRO010000536.1, read as the reverse complement.
TTATATAAACACATAAGTCCATTCTTCGTTACTTCTATGCGGTTGTGAATTGGTATAAGTATTGCTATTTTAGTTGACATTTATACGATTCTAAAATTTTTATTAAATAGAAAACCTAGAAATAACCCCGTGAAAATTGTATAGTATGGCCAAAGCAAAAAACCACCATCATAAAATAAATAACTAATATGTAGAATAATAGTAAAAGGGACAATGTAATATGCATATGTAAGATTTGATTTTTCAATTTTTGTTATCATTGTTATTGTTTTATATATTAGATATATTATAAATGGAATCACCAGTATACTTCCGAACGTGTAAAATAATTCATATAATGGTAAATCCATAAAAAGGCCATTACCTGTAATATCTGTATTCTTTGTTAAAAAACCATGTGGATAATAAAATTCAGCAGCGTGGTTAAAAATATTTTCGATATTAGATATTCTACGAATATCGCCTGTTGCACCTCCACCGTAAATAGTCTCAAGAGTTTTGGAAACAATTCGTTTATAAATAAAGTCATTACGTGATGATATACTAACAATCATATTTAAAATAATTTCTTTGAATAAAAATATCATAGAAATAAATATAATTGGAATGAGTCTATATATGCTTTTGCCTCTATGAATATTTATGACTAAACCTAACACAAATGCTAATATTAATACAATGTACACTCTTCTAAGTGCAGAATAAATCCCTATAATGATTACAATCGATGTAACCAAAGTCACAAGTATATATTTCTTTTTCAAAATGGGTATTAAAACGCAAAGGAATACAGAAGTTAGACTTACATAATATATTTCATCATAATCATGAAAAAATAACAACCAAATAAATGATGTTAGCGTAGATCCTAATGCTATTGAGAAAATAGCTTCAGATTTAATATTAGATAAATTGTATCCAATTAATGTAAATAACGAAATATAGAAATATGATCGAGAAGTTGAAATTATATATCTCGCACCATCTTGATTAAAATAGGAACTCCAAAAAATAAGAATTAATAGTGACGTTATGATAAAAAATAATTGAACTTGATTATTATTTATTAGTAATATAAATATTCTTTTATGACGTATAAACAGATATAATATAAATGGTATATATAATAACTCAGGAATATAAAAAGCAAATTCTAGCTTTTCAAGAATAATGAATGCTGAAAACCTTGAAAATATGAAAATGCCCATTAGAAAGTAAACAATATAATCTAATGTATTTAGAGGCTCTATCGAAACCTGCCCTGAAATACGATTTACAGTATTGAAATCGCTGTTTTCTAACGTTTTGTTATCGTATTTGCGTTTCATTCATAAAAAATATTTGATTACAAGTTATTATATTTTATTACATCCAAATTATAATCTAATACTTACCATAATTATTCATGCGGGTGAATGCGAAGAGAATTATATCAATAAATAACCAAGTATATACCATACGACATGTTGTTGATATGTATTGTCTAGAAAAAATTAATTATCCGCTTTTAAAGCCACAAGGTTCCGTTCCTTTGAGAAGTCTACTGGTCGCTGGGCCAAGCCTGAAATCTGACCATGCCTATCGAAACAGTACATGTGGTATCCAAGCATTTCAAGGTAATCCCATATCTTAGTTGCTTGATAGCCGAAGCCAACGGTGTTGATATCGGCCATCTCCAATACGATTGCTGGCGCTATCGGTTTGGACAGGGTATGCTCGCTGCCCTGAAGTGCTAAAAGCTCTGCACCTTCAATATCCATCTTGATTAGGTCGGCATGGTCTATACCAGCTTCCTCAAAATAGTCGTCCAGTCTTATTGTTTTTACTTCCTCATGCCCTGTGACTATGAATCCTCCTTCTTCTCGTCTGTGACAACCAAGCGAGCCATAAACCTCGGCACCAGGTTCGTACACAGACAATCTGGCAGCACCTTCCTTATTTGAGAGCGCTATATTATTCAGAGTACAGATGCTTGAGAAGCCGTTGAGTTCTACATTGTATTTTAACTCGGTGAACATCCTGGTACTCGGCTCAAAACTGTGCACCTGCCCAGCAGGCCCCACACGGTGAGCCGCCAATAATGTGTACTGTCCAAGATTTGCACCAACATCAAAGAAAACCATCCCTGGCTTGAGGAACTTGGTCACGAATCTGCATTCTGCTTTTTCGAACATTCCATTTACATAGATATCCTTACCGATGACATCATGTGTATACATTCTTACTTTCAAATCCCTCCCCAGTTTAGTTATTATTGGTTTGTTTGGATATCGCTTCTTGATGTACCGCCAGGCAATAGCTCTGGGGTTTAGTAAATTCCACGTGCGTCTAATCACATAGCGAAAACCTCGGTAGAAAATTGATGGCATCGGAAAACTCCTCTTTCAGACTAAGATTCTGGACTGACGCAGGAAACAGGAGACACTGGGACACTTACGACACGGCTCCGACCAGCTTGACCAAATAGGAGCTTCCGCATAGCACGTCGGTTTTGCCAGACTACGTAAAAACTTGTCGCTCCCATGGCCAACACTACTGCCGAAGCGATTGACCGTATCGACACTGTTCCCACAAACAGCACAATTATTACCACGACCACCGCATTGACAATGCCTTGAATTACCTGGGATAGAAAACAATGATGCACCCTGCCCAATCCCATGAGAGTATAGTATGCGGGAACGCATAATAGACTTAGGAAAGTCCCTATCAACATAATACGAAAAGCCGCAGGAAGAGTTTCCACGAATTTTTCCCCGAGCCAGACCCTAAGCAATAGCGGGGCCAATATGATCAATGCCCCATATATGGGAATACCAAAAAAGAAGATAAGCTTCATCGCATGCCGACTTATCTGTGATATTCTGTCTTTAGCGTATCTTGTCATATTTCCGCTAAGACGGCTGATTTCCGGCATCAAGGCCCGAAGGCCTGCTTCAACTAGGCCTCTGACCTGCATACTTCCTCTAAAGGTAATCTCATAAACTGGTATGGTGGAAACTCCCGCGTATCGCGAAAGCATCAGCTTATTAAAAGGGCTAAGCAGCATGCTTATAATTGAGCCCCCGAACACTGCTCCGCCAAAGCGTAAAATTCGTTTACAGCGTTGAACATCCAGGTTCCTTAGCCGCAAAAGACGGATGCATGCTATACGCCAAATACAAATAAGGCTCATAACGTGAATAAACACATATGAAAGAGTATTTCCGATAAGCAGGCTCTCAATGCTCCGACCGCTGTACAGCAATATGGTGGCAACAGTCACAGCCACAACTCGGCCGATCGATTGGATGTAGTTTGCCAAATCCATCCGTCCCAAACCTGACAACGTGGCGTTCAACGCCTGAACGATGAAAACGTAAATGCTCAGAATGCCGATATAGGGTAGTAGCCATAAAGCCGTCTGTGCATTCTCATTATTTAACTTGAATACGGAAACGATCTGAGTCTTAAAAACCAGTACCGCTATCAGGACAAGGCTACCGCTGAGACACAGTAATGCCAAGGCCGTTGTAACATATTTTTGGATACCCTCAATGTCGTCGCGACCATGTTCTTCAGCAACCAGCTTCATAACCGCTTGGTCTATGCCGAGATTGCCCAGTCGGGCAAAGCTCAAGACTGTGGCCAGAACAAGCCAAACGCCATACTTTTCATAACCGAGGAAATGCAGATAGATCGGAAACGCCACCATCATGGCCACAGCGTTAATAACTGTAACCACAACCCCGGAAGCCATATTGATACGTAGCTGTGAGGAGAAAATCTTTTTAATCATATGTCTTGTAAGTGGTAAGGTGCCCGACCTGAGGCATTACTGACTGGGAGCAATTGCCAGTCCAATACGTCTCTCAAAGATATCTATAACTTTCAATTCCGCGTGTGTGCGCTCGAATGGTAGCAGTGTCAGCTCAGCAACAAAAATACGAACAAACTGTACATACGCTCGGGGACTTCACCAATCTTGGTCTGAGTAAAAAGCACTGGAAATATGCTCGACCTGCTTTCTGATCTTCGAAATTTCTGATTGTGTCAGCCTTTTTTTCCAATTATAGATATTAGCTTTACTGTTACACCTGATGTCATTGGGTTTCGCTATCTCGCTTGGGTTGAACGAGTTCGTACTTTTCTCAATTGCTATCCTAATATTTTCTGTGAATGGGATCCTCAATTTATTGAAGATACACTTAAACCCTTCCACAGGGTTCCGTGATAGGTCTTCATGACGGATAAAAAGCCATTCCTTGTGTTTCTTCCGATACATTAGTATCACATGGTGGATCAGTCTCCACAACAGACATGCTTGATCTATGATGCAGTGCTCTTTCTTTGCATATTCCGCGATCTCGCTTTCGAACTCGCACAGGTAATCCTGCATCAGCTGGCGTTGTATTAGAAAGTGCGAAAAGGGATGATTGAAGTCCAATCGTTTGAGGCTACTTGCGAATGCGGCCGGATGTCGCACCATTATAATTACCTCCATACGAAACGTCGATGCCAACCATTCCGCTGAAAAAATTGCTATGGGGTCTTTCAGTAAGGGCCTCACGCCCAGAACACTACATTGCAGAAAGTGACTCAAATCCCTCAGAAGGCGAAGAAAATCTCCAGCGTTCCGTATCGTTTTGATTTCTTCTCCTAATCTATATCTGAATTGCAGGGTGTTGAGAAGGTGTTGACGGTAAGCAGTCTCATTGGTTCCTGATATATAGGTAAACCAGTAGGGAAAATCAGCGCTACATATGCCCAGACGATGCTTTATGTTGAACGGTTCGTGAATATAGCCCACACTCCGCGAGGCCGCTATCGTCCTGCCTACCCAAGTTGTGCCGGAACGGTGCGAACCCGTGACCAATATTGGGCGTTTGGGGAGTAAGCTCTGACCTCTATCGCAAGCTACGGGTTTCATTGCCAATATCTCCTCCAAAGTTATTGTTAGAACGTAAAACCAACGCTCCGCACTCCTCCGCCACGAGTTTTGTCACCGCCTGAGCCATTCCAAGATCACTGAGACGCGCAAAAGCCAAGACCACGCCAAGAGCAAGCCAGACACCGTAAGTTTCGTAGCCAAGGTAATGCAGATAAATGGGATAGGTCACCGCCAAAACAACAATATTCACGCAGTGTGTTGCCACACTCGATGCCATGTTGATACGAAGCTGTGACGAGAAAAGTTTTTTGATCATAAATTAGCTTTTAGCTGTTAGCGGTCAGCAATTAGTCTTCCAACCACGGAGGACACGGAGATTTCTCTGTGCTCTTGGTGCACTCTGAGGTCGAGTAATCAGTCTGATTGTATGACAGTCTGACCTTCCCACCGTCTCACTGGCTCATCGCCACAATTTCCGCATCCGTCAGCGCACGGTCATAGACCCTAAAATCGTCCATTGAAAAAGCAACCTCGCCTTCGTAGATGTTCGCGCCAATATGGAACGGCTCACCGTTCAACAGTTGCACCGGATTCTCGGAGTACGTGCCCACCAATTCCCTGTTCACATATTTCAAAAGGAAACAGCCACCTACAAATCGCAAGAAAGCAAAAAATAAATTCTCTGTTACTCAAAACTTTCCCATCCTCGCAGAAAGCTTACTCTACCACGAAGTTAACATCTTGCGACGCAAAGTTGAAATACTTTACTATAAAGTAAGCTTTCTTCGCCATAAATCAAGCTTAATCTGTCAGGCAGTCACTTTGGGGCATGAACTGCTGAATCAGTTCCCAGACCGGATCGTGGGCATCGTCAGTGGATGCCACGATTCCATCGACAAGCGTGTGTCGTTGATTAAAAGCGAAAGGTAAGCCGGCCTTGTCGGTAACTCGTCCTCCAGATTCTTCTACCAAAAGCACCCCTGCAGCGATGTCCCATTCGTTCTTGGGCCCCAGACTAAACGTGGCATCTGCCATACCGGCAGAGACCAAGGCCAGCTTGTACGCTATAGAGCCGCACGGGCGTATCTGGGCGAAGGGCTCAAATGGTTCAAACTCCCCTCGTCGTATCTCTGAACGGCTGGCCAGCAATAATGGCTTTGCCGTTAACTCGTGTTCAGAATTGATTGCTTCTTCGTTCAACCATGCGCCTTGCCCGGAGGCGGTAGAAAACAGCTCTTCCGTCGCCGGATTGTACACGGCTGCCAGAACGGGTTGTCCATACTCTACCAATGCCACGGACACTGCGTATTCGGGAATCCCACTAACAAACTCTTTGGTTCCGTCGATAGGGTCAACAATCCAAACAAGCTTGCTTTCTAAACGCGAATAGTCATCACGTGTTTCTTCCGAGAGCCAGCCGGTGCCATGGAAATCCTTCATCAGGCCTTCTCTGAGAATACTGTCCGCTTTAAGATCTGCTGTTGTAACAGGGTCTTCATTTGCTTTGTAAGCGGTTTCAAAGCCTTCGGCGGCCATCTGAAAAATCACCTGACCGGCCTGACGTACGTACTTCTTCAATACTTCCAAACGTTCAATCAGATTATCCAACTGTTTCTCCTAAAATATGGCCGGATGACATAATCAATATATCGACCATGTCATCTGGAATTAGTCGTTAGCGCCTATGTAGCCTTCTTTTTCAAGGTGCAGAATAACCGCCTGTACACATTCTTCCGGTGCCGAGTCGGTTGTATCCAGCACTATGTCCGCGTCTTTTGGTTCTTCGTACGGATCCGATATGCCGGTGAACTCCTTGATTATTCCGGCACGTGCCTTGGCGTAGAGCCCCTTACGGTCTCGCTGCTCGCACACTTCCACAGGCGTGGCGACATGAACAAGGATAAAACCACCCCTGGATTTGATCAACTGACGAACTTGCTTGCGGACAATGTCATAAGGGGCGATCGGGGCGCACAATGCGATACCGCCGTTCTTGGTTATCTCCGAAGCGACAAAGCCGATACGCTGAATGTTCAAGTCGCGGTGCTCCTTTGAAAAGGTCAGTTCTGATGAAAGATTTTTACGCACCAGGTCGCCGTCCAGCAGTGTCACGGGCCTGCCGCCCATCTCTAACAGCTTCACCATCAGGACGTTGGCCAAAGTAGATTTGCCGGAGCTCGGCAGGCCTGTGAAGAACACGGTGAAGCCTTGTTTGCTTTTCTGCGGATAGGTCCGCCGAAGTTCATTAACCACTTCCGGGAAGGAGAACCACGTCGGTATCTCACGACCCGTAGCTAAACGCTCTCTAAGCTCAGTGCCTGAGAGCATTTTAACATCGGCGCCTTGCGGAACTTCATCTATCGGCATGTACTCATCGGCGTCTGCTACGTACGCCATCATTTTAAAAGGAACCATCTTAATGCCAAGCTCCTGCTCGTGACGCTGCATCAATTCCTGTGCATCATAGGGACCGTAGAATGGCTGGCCGCTTGAGTCGGAACCGGGGCCTGCGTGGTCTCTGCCAACGATCAGGTCTGTGCATCCGTAATTCTTACGGATAATAGCGTGCCAGACAGCCTCCCGCGGACCACCCATCCGCATGGCAAGCGGCAAAAGACTCATCATTGCCGTGTGATGAGGATAGTGTTTCAGTATCGACATATAACACCTCACACGCGTGTAATGGTCCACATCACCGGGTTTCGTCATCCCGACGACAGGGTGAATCAGCAGGTTTGCTTCAATTTCTTTTGCTGCGCGGAAAGTGATCTCCTGGTGGGCACGGTGCATGGGATTACGTGTCTGAAAAGCAATAGCGCGGTGCCATCCGAAAGCTGTGAATTTCTCTCGGAGCTGCGCCGGGGTAAATCGAAATTCCACAAAGTCGTAGTGGTGAGGTAGTTGCAGAACCTCTAATTTACCACCCACATACCACGGATTCGTACTATGCTGTAAATACTCAACGCCCGGATGCTCGGGATTTGTCGTTCTGAATACCTGTTGGGCTTCCTGCATAAGGTCTGATTGCCAAATCTGCTCCACATTAAGAGCGGCAAGCATAACACCTTCGGCATCTCGAAGCGCCAACTTCGAGCCCTCGCCCAGATTTTTTGCCAGCTCCTCAGTAACATCAAGCATAATCGGGATCGGCCAAAGAGTGTTGTCGGCCAATCTCATCTTCTCGCAAACACTCTCATAATCATTTCGACAAAGAAATCCATCAAGAGGTGAAAAACCACCATTGGCAAGGAGTTCAAGGTCACAAATCTGGCGGGGTGTGAGATCCCAGGACGGCCAATCCCGGGAAAGATGCTTGAGTTCCTCAGACTTTTCTTGATCGACAACCAAATTAATCAGTTTATCCCCGTGTGGCGAAATCAAACTCGAACGCATTTGTATCCTTCCTATAATAACTTAAATCATATTTTCTTTCAGCCAAACTCACGAAGATTTTCCGTGAGGATTCTTGCAGCTTCCTTTAATCGCTTGACTTTCTCCGAGTCCACTTTCGAAATCACGGCCTTGAACCGACGGGCAATACGCTGTTTTGCCGATTTAGTCAACTCGATTGTCTCATTTGTGTTTCTCCCCGTTGGTTTTTTTTCTACCCACCAGACGTTCCTGGAAGCCATACATCTAATGGCCTCTTCGAGTGTAGCCTTGCGGGAGTAGAAAACGATTGGGACTTCTGGATAGTCGGCTGATACCTTTTCAGCAAGCTTAAATCCGCCGTAAGCATTCTGGTTCCAGGCATCAAGAACCCTGGCCAGACGTTCTTTCGCCTTGAGGTAATTTATGTAAGCTGTTCTGATTTCTGCGTTATCATCTTTCGCAGATAACGGTTCTGCCCTTAATGCTTTGATTGCCTCTTTGTTTGCCGGTCCGGATGGAAAGTACAAATCAAGAACAAAAAGGTCAGGCGTCCAACCTTTTCGACTATCGATCTGCGATTTTAGTTCATCGTAGTCAGTTGCCGCTACTATGTCGAAGTCTTCCCCGAACACATCACAAAACAGGGGTATCTCGAACTTCTCGTCATCATCAATAAAACATATCCGGAACACTGTTACCTCTCCAGAATATCAATCTATAGATTCTACCTGTGTACTAACTTTCCCAGGATATATTTGTCAATCCACATGTCACATCAAAAATGCCATACAAGCGGGATTAGTATAGTGGCGCAGATTAGGAGCAGTATGTTAAGGGG
>JABMRO010000535.1 GCA_013202635.1 Planctomycetota bacterium | reverse complement strand
TACAAAAAGGAGTTCGATTAAACAGGGTTCGAAGCGTTTAGTTTTTATTGACGAGGGACGCCTAAGTCCCAACAGTTGGACAATTTGGTATACAGAGCCACGCTGGTGGGACCAAATCACCCGTCGCCATGGCCAGGGAACTACGCTTTCCTTTGCAGACGGGCGCTGTGAATATTACAAATGGAGCGATCCCCGCACCTTTAAGGTTACAGAAGCGGAATACAACGAGTGGCAGGGTAGTCTGCGTCTCTCATTGGACGCGTCCCGACAACCTGGCAACCAAGATTTACACAAAGTACAGAAAGGAGCTTGGGGCAAACTGGGTTATACACCTACAAATTAATAGGTGTGATTTTATTCGGGGGGGACAAGGCAACTTATAGTGCTCTTAAGATGATTGCGAGCGAGTTTTTATCAGTGAGAGCTTTGTATTGTTACAGGGAGTTGCTTTCCTCGTCCTGTCTGCGCTCCCGGTCGGTAAAATCCTCATCGTTGGGAGAATTTCTGATTTTGTATTTTTTCTGATATCGTTCCAAAGGTTTTGCCAGCTTTACCAGACCCACGAGTACAATAATTGCAATAAGAGTCGATACAGCCGCCAAACTATGAAAGCCCGCCCCACAGGCCATTCCGATACTTGCGACAAGCCAGATAGTCGCTGCGGTAGTCAGGCCATGTACGCCACGTCTGTCCTGAATGACGGCACCGGCACCTAAAAAGCCGACACCTGTAACAATCTGCGCAGCTATCCTTGTAGTTGAACCTTCATCAACATTCATTCTTTTGGAGATTATGGTAAAGACCGCTGCGCCAAGACATATTAAGATATTTGTCCGCAGCCCGGCGGATTTGCCGCTAAGCTCTCTTTCGAGCCCGATTGCGGCTCCAAGAAAAGCGGCTAAAATTATACTGACTACATCTTCATGCCAAACCATAACTCTACCTTTCAATCAGTGTCTCATCAACCTGCATACCGAAGTGCCTGCCTGCCTTTTCGATATGGCCCAGGACTTTATCGCCCTGCTTTAAAGTTGTAACCGAAACCGCTTTGCCATCAGGATTGACGAGTCGAATAGTTTCGGCATTTTGTAAGACCAGACTTATCGGCCGACCTTCAGCGTCGGCCTCGACGAGCATGACAGGTCTTTTCTCGATTTTGTTTCTGCCAAGATAAGCGGTTTGGCTTTTGCCTTTGAAATTCACGAGCAGGACTTCGTCGCCGGCCTTTAAGTCGGCCAGGTATTTTGTTTTACCGCCCGGCGCCAGGGTGTATGCGTGCACCGCTCCGGCATTGACGCGGAACGGGCGGGATGCCACGTAAGGATTGTCGATGGATTCGGAATGTATCAGAAAGAAGCCGGAAGCGGTATTGCCGACGAGCATCCCTTCACCCAAAGCCATTTGCGTGCAGGTGTCGAGACAGGCCCTGTCGCCCATGCCCAATTGTTTTATGCCTGTGATAGTGGCTGTTACGAGAGAGACCTTTTCACTTACGCCGTGAATGATATCGGCGCATTTCTTTATCTCGTTTATGTCGGTGGTATTTAAGAGGACACCATCAACGCCTTTTTCGAGTATTTCAACCATAAGCTTGGCCTGTTCGCTGTTTTCGACCTGGACAATAATGTTTTTACCCCGCCGAGCCAGGAGGTTTTCTATTGGTATAATCGTCCAATCAAGCATTCTAAGGACAATAATTTTATCGGCGGGCACCGAAGCGGCTTTGTCCTCGTCTTCTTTACCGGCTATATCGATGAATTCGACATCGGCGCTCGGCTTTATGTCACCATCTTTTTCGACGGTTTTGATTTTGCCGAATCCTCGGACGGTTTCGCTTTGGCCATCGGGCAGGACAACTGCCTGGGCCCCGCTTTCAAGGGCTGCTATGGCGATTTCCTTGCTATATGGAACAACATTTACCCATAAATATTTCATTTTTTTGTCTCTAAGTCTTTCTTTACTTTCCGGAGTTCGTCACTCAGGATAAAAATGTCCTGCTTTGCTACTTTCCATGCCCGGTGTATATTCACGCCGAAGTACTCATGAATAAGCACATCCCTCAAACCGGCAATTTTCTTCCAGGGAATATGAGGATACCTGTCTCTGAAGGCTTGTGGGATGTTCTTTGCGGCTTCGCCTATAATTTCGAGCCGTCTCAAGACAGCATCCTGAAGCTGGGTATTGGTCAGGAAGTCCTGCTCGTTAATGGTCTGAGTGTATTGCTCGATTTTTGTAATGCTGTCCAGAATATCTTCGATATATACTCGTATGTCTCTGGTCATAGAATCACCTGCTGTTCTTTGAGGATTGATTCTCTTAAGAGTGGTTTGATGGTGTCATACTCTACCACATCCACATCTGTTTTCAATACCTGCTCCAGTTCAAGTTTCAGTCCCACAAAGTCAAGCAGGCTGATATCTTTATCAATCTGAACAAGTATATCAACATCGCTGCCGGTTCGTATCTGGTCTTTGACAACCGAGCCGAAAAGCGCAGCCTTGCTGACTCCGTAGCTTTGTAGAATCGGAAGTATTAATTCCCTTATCCGTTTTATTTTTGTATTCATATCGCTACTTTTCTTTGTTGATTCTTTATAACCATTTAACGCAAGCTGCATAGTATTGTCAACAGCTTTTATTATCGAGTATTTTCGAGGCCGACTTTTTTGAAAAATCGATTGTTTTTTATTATACCGGGTAGTATTATCTATGAAATGCGATTTTTATGTGGTCGAAGAGCAACTCAATATTTAAACACGTTTTTCAGAAGGTCTATCATGAATAAGGTGCCAATTCCTACAAAAGTCAGTAAATCTATTATTGTGGCCTGTCTTCTGCTGTTATTACAGACGTCATTTGTCGCAGCGGCCGAAGAAATTACAGGTGAATGGGAAATTAAAACTGAATATGATATTGATAAGGAAAATATAAGCTTAGAGAGCTTTGCCGCATTGTCTATTTTCAGAAAGGCAGACGGCAGCTTAGCGGGCAAGTGGGGCCCCAAGGAACTGACTGATTTAAAATTCGAGGATGGAAAGCTCACCTTTACTCGTATATCTAAAGCTCGCGTCAGAGATTTCAGACATGAATACGCTTTAACCTTAAAGGATGGGAAGTTCGCAGGTACAATGTCATACTGGGTAGGTGATTTTCCTGCTTACATGACTCGTAAGAAGCCCAAAAATCCGGCTCTTGGTCAGTGGGACATAAAGTTCAATATAGGTGAGCGCGAAATCACCGGCAGGATGACAATATCCGAGAAGCCTGATGGTATGTTGGTGGGAAAATGGGATGCTGAGCGAGGTGAGCATGTTATCACAAATGTAAACTTTCAAGATAAAAAGTTAACCTTTACTCGAAAAAGTAAGTACGAAAATTTTGAGATTGGAACAACCTTTGAGGGTACAATTAAGGTGCACAAATTAGCCGGTGTATTCAGGAGCCAACGAGGTGAGCTTCCGGCAACCGGTGAGCGCGTAGGGGCGGCGCTGGTCGGGAAATGGGAACTGACTCAGAGATACTTTGGAGTTACGATTTCGAAAATACTAAAGATAAATGGAGACCTGACCGGCAGATATGTAGAGCTTAGTGGCGAAATCCCCATAAAGAAACTCAAGCTCGAAGGTGACCAGGTTACTTTTCTTATAGATGCGGGCTTTGGGAAGAAAAGTCCCAGCAAACTGGACTACTACATACCAGAATTCAAAGGCAGATTAGATGGAAAGGCTATCAGTGGAAAACTCCGTACAGAAGGGATTACTAAATCGGTGATCTTCAAGAAGATTGAGTAATACAGTATTGGAAATAGTAAAAATCCAGAAGGCTTGCCTGCATATTTGGGCAAGCTTTTTTTCTCAGTACAAGATTTTTCTACTCCACTTTGTTGAAATGCCAAGGGTGTCAGAAATTAAAGCGGACGTATCCAGATGTTTCGGAATCGTACGGGGTTGTTGTGGGCTGAGAGGCTCAGCGGCAGTTTTTCGGCGATAGTTCTTGGGTATCGCGGAAGGATTCTATGACCGGTCCGGCCGTAGATTTTCTGGTTGTGGTGGACGAGGATGCCATTGTGCAGCACGGTGACATAAGCGGGCTTTTCGAGTTTTCCGGATTTGAAAACGGGGGCATAGAAGATAATATCGAATGATTGCCACTGGTCGGGCTTGCGGCAGGCGTTTACCATCGGCGGAGTCTGGGCGTAAACCGACGCCGCCTGGCCATCGGGATAGAGCTTTTCGGTGTATGAGTCGTATATCTGGATTTCGAAAAGGCCCATTAAGATAACGCCATTATTGCCGCGGTCGAACATATGGCCCTGTGGCGGATCGGGGACCATCCATTCCAGATGCAACTGGCAGTTGCCGAAGGGCTGTTTTGTTGTGATATTGCCTGAGACGGCGATAAGCTCGCCATTTTCGATTTTCCAATCGGAGACTCGCCATTGCCAGAGGTCTGTGCCATCGAAGAGGACGATTGCGTCTGTTGGGGCTTTGCCGGTTTTTCCTGTTACGTCCGGCCCAGCGGGAGTGACTTTTTTCGGTGCCGGCCTGTCGGGGTCGTGCACATGGTAGCCGCACCAGGGGAGGATAGGTGTATCTTTATAGCCTATGATACCGGAGCCGTCTTTGGCCTTTACGAGTTTCGGTTTGCCCTGGCCTGTCGAAGTGTTTGCCGGGACAAGAAGCAGGATTACGACGGTCAATATTGCGACCAAAACGATAATTGTAGAATGGCGATTCATAATAGACTCCTTATAGAATTTGCTCAGGGCCTGATTTGTTTTTGTTGTCCTTATTTTATTATAATTTTCAGGTATTGTTAATAGATGCTTTTACCCTCTCCAGGGACGCTGTCTGTTTGCTTTTGAGAGCACGTCTTTTGCGATAATTACGTCCTCTATGACCTGAAAATCGAACATGCCGGCACAAATAAAATCGGCGCCGTTGTCAAAGGCATACTTGAAACCGTCACTCGGATGAATGGCTCCCGCTGCTAAAGTCTTAAAGGCTATCCAGGGCTTGTCCACCCTTTTCATAAATTCGATGGTTTTTTCCGGGTCGAGTGCCCATATATTATCATGATCGTCGGCGCCGAAGCTATCGACATTCCATTCTATCCGGTCTTCTTTTGGAGTAACGGACCAGTAATTGCCGTGGTGGAGCGTCTTCATATAAAAATCAGCTTCTACACCAGCCTTTTCACATGCAATAGGCACTTCTATCGAATGGGCTCCAATACCGGCGGGAATTCCGTTTTGCTTGATAAATTCGACGGTTTTCGCGAGAAGGTCAACGCGGCCGTTTTTCACCCATTTGTCTCCGATTCCACCCTGTACATAAGCGGCGGCAGCTCCGTTATCAATCGCTCTTTTTATGTCGGTTGTCAGGTCGCCTGCTTTCGGGTGCGTCTGTGCAATCCACTGAATTTTTCCGCCTCTTTCGTTCCAGTATTTATCGAGCACCCTGACGCCGCCCGCGAGGATTGTATTTATTCCGTTCTCTTCGTACATTTGAAGTGTCTGAAGAATTTTTTCATTGGTGCTGTAGGCCTTGAATAATTCGGAGATATATTTTAAATCTCTGCTGTGCGACCAACCGCTGAAGGGATTGCCGCCGGCGATTAGCCTGCTGAATTTAACATTACCAATCCTGCCCATTGGCAAAGTGTTATTGGAGACATCCAGGGCAGGCACAACTGAATCTTTTGCTGATGCAGCTTTCTCTTTGAAACTTAAACTGAATGATGCACCGGCGGACGCGATAACGGATTTTTTCAGAAAACTGCGGCGGTCTATACTTTCTGACATAGTTCACCTCTCTCACTTATTTTATCATAGATACACTCACAACCGTATTAAAGCCCCCCCCTACTGCCGATTTTAATTTTGCAGTTCTGCAATTGCCTCTTCAACGGTCGCCTTTTTGTGTACCATTTTACTCAGGGCCTGTACCATCTTGGCCG
Organism: Planctomycetota bacterium; assembly: GCA_013202635.1. GTDB lineage: Bacteria > Planctomycetota > Phycisphaerae > Sedimentisphaerales > Anaerobacaceae > NIOZ-UU13. The sequence continues at coordinate 2,142 of JABMRO010000535.1, read as the reverse complement.
GGCTTTTATGCTGGAAGGCGTTTCTACCTATCGAGACGCCCGCAGCACCGGCCGCCAGGGCGCCTTCAACCATTTTGAAAATATCCTCGTCGCTGTTCATTTTCGGCCCGCCTGCAATTACCACCGGCACGGGACAGCCATTGACTACATCTTTGAAACTTTCCACACTGCCGGTATAGACCACCTTAACGATATCAGCGCCGAGTTCGGCCCCTACCCGAGCGGCGTGCTTTACATTATTTACGTCGTATTCGTCTTTGATTTTCGGCCCGCGGGAATACATCATCGCAACCAGCGGCATCTGCCAGAACTCACAACGCTCGCTGATATGTCCCAACTGACGCAGCATTTCTTTATCGGTCTCGGCACCCAGATTTATGTGGACAGAGACGGCATCGGCGCCGAGCTTGATTGTCTCTTCGACGCTGCAGACCAGCTCTTTTGCGTTCGGATCGGGGCTAAGCGACGTTCCGCCGGAAAGGTGAATAATCAATCCTACGTCCTTGCCTGCGCCTCTGTGGCCGGCCTGAACAACTCCTTTGTGCATCAAAATGGCATTGGCACCACCGGCTACGACGCTGCTGATGGCTTTCCGCATGTCCGCGAGGCCTTCAATCGGGCCGACCGTAACGCCGTGATCCATCGGGATGATAACCGTTCTGCGGGAATTGCGGTCGATTATTCTTTCAAGTCTAATCTTTTTGCCTATCATTGTAAAAATCTCCTAATTATGAACTTTCTCATAAAATCTACCTAAACCAGTTCAAAAGGCAAGAAAAAAACGAATGCCGGTTTTGCTTTTCCGGAAGGTCTTTGCTGCAGAGCAATTTGAAATTGGTTTTACAATTGTGTCATCCGGCGCCACATCGACGGACTTAATTTAGTCAAGACCTTCGAGCCAGTGTTTAGTAAAGATTTCAAGGTCCCGGAAATCTACGGTGCCGGACTGATTGAGGTCAGCGCCCCCACAATAAGCATTTGCCGGGTTGCAGCTATCCTGTCCCCATTGGTTAGCGAAAAGGGCGAAATCGATAAAATTAACACCATCCGGACAGTCGAGATCTGCGGCTGGAATCAGCGACTGCAAGGCTGGATAGTCCATATCCTCACAGATTGTCCAGATGGCATAGAAGTCCCAGCCATCGAGAAAAAAAGTGTCCATCTTCTTCATCTGGACGGTTGTTTTGCCCGTTCCGCCGGCACTGGTTGGTTGGCCGCTGGTTTGGGTATCCCAATAAGAACGTGAAACATTTCCTAATATTCTAATAAGTCCCGTAAGGCCGCCTACGTCTCGATTGCCGGAAACGCTGCCTGTTGAGTAGCACTTGTAAACTCTGCCTTGTTCAACTTGTCCTACCAGCCCGCCCACATATCTGTCTCCCTCAACAGTTCCGGTGGCATAACAGTTGGTAACTACACTTAATTCGTCGGCTGTCTTACCCACCAGCCCACCGACAATTTTATTGCCTGAGACGTTAGCCCTTGAGTAGCTCATGTTCACTGTTCCGTCGTCGGTTAGACCGGCTAATCCGCCGACATAAGCATCCCCGGAAACGCTGCCGGTTGACCAGCATTTTGTTATACTGCCGCTATTTAAGCCAATCAGGCCGCCGACGCTGTAGCCGCCGGATACGACGGCTCCTCTGGCATAGCAGTTTGTGATAATACCGTGATTCAGCAGGCCTGCCAGTGAGCCGGTGTTTCTTCCCTGTGCAAGGATATCAGGCTTGATTAATCCCAAATTCCTGATTTCTCCGCCGAAGGTGCTGAAAAGTCCTGTGTTATCCGGGCCTGTTGAAGAGAGGCTGAGGTTGGAAATTGTGCAGTCGTTGCCGTCAAAGAAGCCGGAAAAGCTCTCAATGATATTAAAGTCGGTTCCGGCTATATCGTTCATGTCTATGTCGGCCATCAGTTTAAAGTGCTTGTTCCAGTCGCCGGAGTGGGCGCCAATCTCATTCATCTGTTCGGCTGTGTAAATCAAATATGGGTCGGCGGCACTTCCCGTACCCCCCTCGTATTTCGCCTGTACCGGCCAGGCAAACAGGCAGACAGCAAGATATAAAAGAACCAGCGTTGCCGTCTTCTGTCTTCCGTCTTCCGTCTTCCGTTTTCCGCCCATATTTAACCTCCTTCGAGAATGCC
>JABMRO010000534.1 GCA_013202635.1 Planctomycetota bacterium | reverse complement strand
TTGGCAACGTTTGTGCCGGTAAGCAGTCTTTGATATATGGCTTCAAGGCTGCACATTGCGCTCAGCGGTGAATCCGGCCCGGACGGCGGCTCAAGACTCCCGGCATGGACTTGCGCACACATAGCCACAAGAACAATTAAACGTAAGTTTACCTTTTTCATGACTCCTCCTAATTCGATGATAGGTTCTGTTCTTGGTTTATAATGTCTCTCACGTTTGTGTGAATTACTATATGAATTCAAGCGTTTGTTAAGTCATTTTTGCCATTTTATGTAAAATTATGAGACTTTTTTTATGATTTCAAGTTGCTATCACCCGTTCTCGTGCGGTCATGGATAAGTTCCTATGAGTAACTCATCTCCCGTAACTTCTTCACATAGTACCTGTGATTCTCCAGTGAGACATCCGAAGGTATGCCGTGGTCGAGTCCCGTCGCATAGCCGCCGCGTTTTTTCATGGGTAATATAACCCGTTCCAGTTCCGCATCTATGGCTCGCGGTCCTCTGGCCAGGACTCGTTTGTCAATCCCGCCCCAGATCTGAAGCTGGGGGTAATCCCTACCTATCTTCACCACATCCATTCCCGCTGCAACCTCGAAAGGATGCAGTGCAGTCACCCCGACATCTAGCAGCAGGGGGATCAGCTCGCTCACGTTACCGTCACTGTCGACACTGATAATCTCGACACCGTTCTTTCGGAAGAAGTCTATTAGCTTCCTGTAGAAAGGAGCCATAAAATCCTGGAATATTTTAGGTGAGTGGAGCATACCGTGGTTGTAACAGTTATCCTCCCAGATAAGCGCGTAGTCAAAATCCATTTCTTCTACAGCCCGTTTGAGTCTTCTTATACTAAAGTCCGCCCAGTATTCATTCATTTCCATGATAAGCGAAGAGTCATCATAAAACATCAGAGAAAGTTTTTCCGGCCCGAACATCTCCCGGGGAAATGCATAAAAACCCCACACGGCAAGGCCCCGTATCTCACCGGACTGTTCTGCCTTTCTCTTACGCACCAGCAGTTCCCAGTTTTCAGGGTATCTCCCGTGACTTGAGGGATCCAGCCGCTTCCTGTATTTATTCCAGTCAGAACGAGATTTAACAGGATATTCCATAAAGTATGGCATAGAAGTGTGTTGCTTGAAGGTCCGTACAACCTGACCAACATAATTCTGCTTATCAGCATACTCCTCAGTTTCCTGGAGAGTTTTTTCTTCAAAGGGAGGGATAGGTCCCTGAAACTGACTGTAGAGCCAGCAAACCTGCATAGGACCGTCAAAGCCGGCAAATTCCTTTTTGTAGTCAGTCATCCCCTCCTTCTCCCAGCGTCTTCTGGTATCATCCCACGCACCCCAGTACAGGAGAGGCAGACGGTCAGTACTCAGGAACTGCATGGAACGGTTGAAACGTTCACGTGGGGTCAATTTCATAACACTTTCCTATTATTCCGATCTTCAACCAGAGGGGAAAGACACCTTTTTCTTCTTCGTTTAGTAGAAGGTCCGGGATTATCTACAGATATTCTCTCTTACTATTTTTTCTCGCAGGTACTCGCAGCCGAGCACCTTCTCCCGTAGATCATTTAAGGTGTAGTAATAGTGATTGCTTGCTTCAAATCCAATCCGTGAATCAGTGCGCATAATATTGTGAAGCATTCCGGCAAGTTCTATTTCCTCGTCAATGATTTTAAGAATTTTTGGTTTTGTACCAGGATTTTTGCGTTCACGTAGTCGGATAAATGCCACCTGCAAATATGTGCTCCGGAAATGGCAGTAGGTAGCGGTTGCCACCCGTTGCAACTCCGCAAAATTATCCAGTTTGTCCTGATCAACTTCTGTCTTTGCATGTTGCAGAATTTCCAGTCCCTTTTTCCAGCCCTCACTTAACTTTCGAAACTGCTGTTCAAAGACATCTTCCGGATAGATTGCCCGCCATTTTTTAAGGTCATCATAGGGAAATCCTACCATAGTGGCCCGATAACCTGTTGGTTTTACCTGCAAAAGATTCATGGGGCCGTAGTTCTGGGGGCCATAGTAGAGAACACTGATATGGAAAGGAAATTCCTTAAAAGCTTTGCTGAAGGTATCCCAGGCTTTCTTGATCTGTTTTCCCGCCTCCTTCCCAAATGTTTGCGATGCAAGCACAGAGGATGTTTTGCTAAGGAGTTCCAGGTTGGCAGACGGATAACCTCCCAGGGTCCAGCTCAGCATCAAATCACTTACTCCAGTTTTGTAAAGATTCCGGAGATGTTGTTCAGCAAGGTCAGGTGTGGGGAGATATGGAACAGCAGAGCATTCCCAGGTATTGTTCAATTGGACCTTCGCTACGGTCTTAAGACCGCGGTTGCGTGCATGTTGCCACATTGTAATCGCACGCTGACCAGGACCAACCTGCGATATCGAATAATCAACAACAACGCCATTGATGCCGCCCACATTTGTGGGCAGAGCTTCTTCGCTGGTATACATAAGTTCTACAGTGTCAGGAAGCAGGTCTATTGCCTCATGCGCCCATTCCGGGTCCCATCCCCATGTCCAGACAATAATCCGTGCTTCCGGGTTTACGCTGTGGATACCCTCTTCAATTGCTCTGTTTACTTCTGTTATTACCTCTTGTGCAGGCCGTTTAGAACAACGCGGGCATTGTTCAACATTTCCTAATGAGTAACAATTGGTGGCGTTTTCGGACATGGTTACGGTAAAAACACCAGCTAATTCCGGGACCTCCTGGAAAAGCCAGGCAGTGCTCTCACGTAGATAATCGAGGATAGGCTGCTGTGACGTGCAAAGGGTAGCGACTCCTCGTTGCGGAAATTCAACTCCTTTCCATTCAGGATGCCTTTCGAAAAACGCAAGCGGCATACCGCGCGGTTCGTTCAGGTAGAGGTAAACCCCTATGCCAAAATCTGCAGCACGCTTTGTGAGTTTACGCAGGTTCCCAATCCGTTTCTGGTATCCTTCAGAAAATTCAGGCGCTGCTTTCCAGGGAAACATCGTATAAAGAATACCCTGAAGCCACACACCATTGATACCCAGGTCTGAATATTTCTGCAACAACCCGTCAGGGTAGGGATTCAGCTCAGGATTAATCAGCGGGTCGCCGTACACCGCAGAATATGAGTAAATAAGACGTAAATCAAAACGAGTTAAATTCAGGTCCTGTTTTATTCCAGACCTTTTCGGTTCCGGCTTCTGAAAAGTGAGCAGAAAATCAAAAGGACTGGCTGATTCTTTCTGCGCAATATCCGGGAAATGTCTTTCTACAATGTTTTTTATTTCCTCTGTCCGGGAGCATTCTTTATCTGTAAGGGAGTGATAGTAGACTGGTTCTATACAAGGCTTTAAATATCCAAGTTTATGCCAGAGGAAATCATCCTCTTTAAGAGTAAAGGCCAGTTTTTCGGCAGTCCATCCCAGCAGAGTCAATAGCTGCTCATATGGTAACAAGTGCCAATTGTTACGAATAATAGTAATATATCCACGTTGCAGCCATTCTCTGTTCACTAGAGGAGGAACACGTAGACCCATATCACCGGCCAGTTGAAGCACGTTTTCTCTATTTGTTTTTAGCACCTGGGCCAATCGCTCGGGAGGTACAAGTTCCCAATTACGCCAGATAACAGCCTGCTGGGTTGTGGGAAAATGAGGGAAATCCAGGGGTTCTGGGTTACTGCCCACAGGTAATTCATTAATATTCATCTGCTATCTCCTTAGCCTGGATTATTCGCCACAAAGACCCGCC
>JABMRO010000533.1 GCA_013202635.1 Planctomycetota bacterium | reverse complement strand
GGCCTTTATGGACCGCATCCATGCCTATATCCCAGGCTGGAACGTGCCGAAAATCAGCCGTGACCTGTTAACTGAACATTTTGGCCTGGTCAGCGATTTTCTTTCATCCTGCTGGAACCATCTGCGTTCACAAAGCCGGGTCAATCATCTCCAGGGCCGTGTTCAATTCGGCGGCGCCTTGAGCGGACGCGATACAACTGCCACGCAAAAGACGATCAGTGGACTTCTGAAACTGATGTTCCCCGATCCCGAAGTCGAAATCCCTGATGACGCCATTGAGTGGGCTTCCAGACTCGCTCTGGAATGCCGCCGACGGGTGAAGGAACAGCAAAAGCGCATCGGGGCTGCTGAATTTCGAAATACCCATTTCAGCTTCGCGATGATCCCTGATGGGATCGAGCAATTCGTTTCTACCCCTGAACTTCATAACGAGAACAGCATCGGCACGGATCCGCTTCCTGCCGGTCAGATATGGGCGTTGTCTCCAGGCGGCCCGGATGAAAATCCGGGATTGTTCCGCATCGAGGTAACGGAAGGGCCTGGAAGCGGGGTGAAGATTCTCAACCAAAGCCCTCCGGGGCCGCTTAAAGAGAGTGTGCGCTGCGCAGAACAGAATCTCTATGCCCGCTCAAAAGAACTGGTGGGTGATCGCGATCCGCGTGCCCATGAGTTCACGATCCAGTTTCGCGCTTTTGATGCCTGCAAGAGCGCCGCGGCCATAGGAATACCCGTTCTGCTCGCCATGGGTTCCGCGCTTGTTGAAAGGACCCTGGAAGGTGGGCTGGTCATCGCAGGCGGACTCAATCTCGGAGGATCCATCGAACCCATTTACAACGCCGTCAGCATCGTTGAACTGGCTGCCGACAAAGGTGCCCAAAAAATCCTCATTCCTGTCTCTGCGCGAAAGCAACTTTTCGAATTGCCCGACGACCTGGCCACCCGGATCAATGTCGTGTATTTTGCAGATGCAAAGGACGCTCTGCTTAAAGCGATCAGCGAATAGAAATATGCTGGAGCGCTTTACCATGTAACCGCAAGAGGAAATGAGCGGAAAAAAATCTATTTTACGAAAACTGATTATGGAAAGTTCAGGGAATATATAGAGGTTGCTCAGGACAAATACGTGAAAAACTGCGTCCATTTGTAATTAAGTAACTCATTGATTCAATCATTATTTTGAAATGATTGTATGGGCAGAATAATACAGCCAAAAGTAACTAAAGACAGTTTGAAATGGATTTCAGGAGTATAACGACAAAAAATTTAAGCCTGCTGAATGAAAGGGGAAAGCAATGAATAAATTAATTTTAATCTGCGCTTTGCTGGCGTTTACCACGCCTGCCTTTGCATGGGAGGGGAAAAACAAAATTACCTGAAATAAGTTAGTTGTATGCGTTACTTACAAATGGATGTCCCGGAGATTCAAGTATGTATAATAATTATGAGTCAAAGACTCAAATTGATTATTTTAAAATATTAGACAGATTCCTTGTTGATAATTCAGAATTGGAGGAACTATCGGCCAGACTTAGCACTTTCAATATCCTTGGAGTCCTTCGAGTCGAACAAGCCGAGATACGTCATAGTAATATCTTGGCATGGCTTCTCGATCCTCAAGGGAGCCATGGCATGGGCCAAGCCTTTCTTAGGCGGGTTATGTCTACTATATTACTTGAAAATGAAAATATTGATATCGAGTTAACGCCCGCTCATGTAGAACTTATGAACATGATTGATATAGAGGTCATGCGAGAGTGGAAAAATATTGATTTGATTGCTTTTAGTCCGTCTAACAAATGGGTATTGTTAGTGGAAAACAAGATAAAAGCCGGCGCAACTAAACGTCAACTTCTTAAATATATCGAAATTGTTAAGAAGGAATTCTTAGATTTCACGATTATTCCTGTCCTGTTAACATTAGAGGCAGATGAAGCTTTTGAGGTTGCTGAAGATACAGGATACATTTCTTGGAGTCATGCTCAGCTTTATCCCGTGGCAAATTATGTTATCAATCAACGCAAAGACCGTATTCCTCAAGATGCAAAAGTTTTTCTTGAACATTACTTGGTCATCCTAAGGAGACTAACCATGCAAGATGAACAGATAATTAATTTGTGTAAAGAAATTTATAGGAAACACAAAGATGCAATTGATTTGATTGTCGAATGGGGAGCCAATTCACAATTTGAAGCTGCCGCTGAGAGTTTTATAAACGATAATCCTGATTTGATTCCACTCTACTTCGGCCCTCGAAGGCTGTGGTGTATACCGAAAAAGTGGGAAATCATTTTATCTCCTTGCTCCAACCGTTGGAAACATCTTCCTAAACCCTACCCTATTGTTTGTTGGTTTTCCTTTCGGCAAAAAGTGTCCAAGATAGGATTTGTAATAGAGATTGGAAGCATGGAGAATTCAGATGAGAGGCTTAGGCTGGTAGAAGCTTTCATCAAGGAAGATTTTAAGGTTAGTAAAAAGGCTCTTAGACCAGAAGCTATTTATACACGAGTTCATTCAGTTTATCGTAGCTTTTCTGACCCTGACGATCAAGATGATTTACGGAAGTGTATTGATGAAACCTGGAAAAAAAGCCAGCCGCAACTTGAATCCACAACAAGGATTATTGAAAATTTTGATTGGGAAAAATGACGTGAAAGTGAAAGGGTCAAATCTGCCGATGACTCTTATCGTTTTTAGAGGTTACGACCAAGAGTCAAAGGCAGACTTGGCTCTATATAGATACCTTAGGTGCCGAGGCAAAAAACGGTTACCTTCCACGAGGTTTAGTAATAATGAATTACCAAGCAGAGATTACCGAGGCTAAAAAACTTTTGCAGGACGGCCGTTATCGCTTGTGTTCAGTACAGTGTGGGATAATAACTGAAGATGTATTGAAAAACTTGTTTAATACCTTTTTTAGAAAAGCAGATATTACTGAAATAGAAACAATAAAACGAATGCTGGCAACACGTAAAAAGGAATCACTCGAAAATCTAACACTCGGTGAACTTACCAATCTTTATGAAAAGACAAAAGCTTTTCATAAACTTTCTAAGCATTTCAATGCTAACATGGCCGACTTAAATCAGATTAATCTCAGAATAATGGTTGCAATAAGAAATAAAGCTCAACATGGCGGGCATAAAGAGCTGGAAGAAGAAACTGAGGCAGGTGCATATATTATTTATGGCAGCATTTTGAAACTACTTCAATGCTTCAAGCTTATTGGGCTAACAGTTCCGCCAATACGTCCGAAATCACCTAAAGAACAGCCAAAACCTCCCGACAAGCTGATAGTACCAATCAATGTTTGCAGAAACAAGGTTTCAGGGAAATATTTTATCTATGTTCAAGATTCAGGCAGTGATAAAATTTTGTTAATAGCGCCCGATTGT
>JABMRO010000532.1 GCA_013202635.1 Planctomycetota bacterium | reverse complement strand
GTGTTATCCAGTAAATTATGTCTAATCAATTATATATATTCTAGAATTTAGATTTATTTGTGTGCCTTAATATTGCGGGTCACACACTTTTTTTTTTGTGATTGAAGGTCCGTACCAATAACAGGTGTTGATGGATGTGTAATTATGGCTCACAACGAAGACGATGGGGCCCCTCAAATTGTAAATCATCACAAAATCCCGCGCAAAAAACACTCATCCGGAGAAACAGTGAAGCTGCTCAACGGCGGCCAATTAGCTCAGGCCAGGCAAACATGGGCTTACGTCTGGTCGGAAATGCCGGGCATGCTTTTCTCCGACAGCTATCTCAATGAATGGGGTGTCAGTATCACATCGGACAACTGTCCCTCACGAGAGGATAAGCCTCAAATTACTGATGGTGGAATAGGCTATATGCTGCGGCGTCTGGTTGCCCAGCGGGCTAAAACTGCACGCGAAGGTGTCTTATTGGCTGGAAAGCTGGTGGAGCGATTCGGCTACATTGACTCCGGCCGGACATATATCATCTGTGATCCGGATGAAGGATGGCTTTTCTGCGTCGTCAACGGTAAGCACTGGATGGCACAACGGGTTAATGATGACGAGGTCGCTATGGTAGCCAACACTTATACTATACACCGGATTGACCTTTCTGATAAGAGCAGCTTTTTGGCGTCGAAAGATATCATCAAATATGCTGTTTCGAGGGGCTGGTATAATCCGAAGAAGGATGGGCCGTTTGATTTCGCTGCCGTTTATTCGAATCCTAATTCAGCTTCTAATTATTCCAACTTTGGCCGGCAGTGGAGCGGTTTCAGATATGTAGCCGCCAAATCGATTAAGCTCGGCCCGAAGCTGCCCTTTTCAGTAGTGCCAAGACGCAAGGTAAGAGTTGCTGATATTATGCAGATTCTGCGCCACGACTACAAAGGAACAGTAATCGAATCTTCATCACCCCAAAGAAGTCCACAGGAAAGCGGTACCCCCGTTTGCAGCGATGCCACCCAGACCAGTTTTGTGGCTCAGTTGCGAAAGGATAAGCCTCTGGATATCGGTTTGGTTTACTGGATGTGCCTTTCTTCGCCTCGGACGTCGTTTTATATTCCTTATCATTTTGGAATTTCTGAATTTCCCGCAGGCTTCTCCCTGGAATCACAAAGACCGTCGAAGGCTTTCTTTAATGAAAAGCTCAATTGTCCCTTTCAGGCCGACCCGCTTAAGGCTTTTTGGATGTTCTCCAACTTTCGCAATAAGATTTCCAGTGCTCCGATTGAAACAATCGCCACGGTGAAAGCTCTTGCGATGGAAATCGAGAATGACGCTTTTACTCTGCAAAAACCTATCGAAGAGGCTGCTCGTCGGCTATATGCAAGAGATAAAACCGCGGCTATGCAAATTTTGACCAACTATTCCAACGGAATTTACCTGTCCTCTATAGAGGCAATGCAGAAGGTATTATCGGAAAAGTAATGTAGTGATTAGATAAGTAATGTTAGTATCAAAGACAATATTGAAAAAGATAGTTATTTATATGGCAGATAAATTATGAACAAGAGCATAAAGATAATTCCCTGGATTATAATTATTTTAATGGCGGCTTTAATTATTGGCTGTCAACAACAAGTTACAGCTTTGACGGATTCTGAACTGAGGATAAAGGCTAACGAAATAGCTCAGAAATATATGATTGTTGATACTCACCAGGATGTTCCATATCGTCTGTTAAAAAAGATGGAGGATATTTCCCGGATAACAGAATACGGGGAATTTGACTATCCAAGAGCCCGGCAGGGAGGGCTCAATGTGGTCTTTATGGCTGCTTATGTTCCTCCTGAATACGAAGACAAAGGCGGAGCCAGGGCTTTTGCCGACAAAGTAATTGATTTAACGGAAGGTCTTGCAGATACCTGGCCTGATAAGTTTCTTATGGCCGGGTCGGTTGCAGATGTTAAAGAGCAGTTTGGTGATAGTAAAATATCTATTGTTATGGGGATGGAAAACGGCTCACCGATTGAAGGGAATCTTGACAATATAAAATATTTTTATAATCGCGGAATCCGTTATATCACCCTGGCGCATTCAAAGTGCAATCATATTTGCGATTCCTCTTATGATGAGCAGCGGAAATGGAATGGATTAAGTCCTTTCGGCAAGAAAGTTGTGTCTGAAATGAATCGTTTGGGGATGCTCGTAGATGTCTCACATGTTTCAGATAAAACATTCTACCAGATAATGGAGCTTTCAAAAGCGCCTGTAGCAGCTACGCATTCGTCCTGTCGCTATTTTACCCCCGGCTGGGAACGTAATATGGACGATGAAATGATAAAGCTGTTGGCTGAAAAGGGTGGGGTAATTCAAATCAATTTTGGTTCTATGTTTGTTAGTGAACAAATCAACAAGGCATATAAAGACCGCAGAAAAAACGTGTTAGGATATATTGAAGCTAATAATCTGGAAGGCGAAGCAAGAGATGGGTACTTCAAAAAATATGCGAAGGAAAATCCTCTTGGCGATGCTGATATTTCAGATGTTGTTGCCAATATTGGTCACGTTGTGAAGCTGGTTGGAATTGAGCACGTCGGTTTGGGGTCCGATTTCGATGGTGTTGGAGGCCAGCTCCCTGTCGGCTTGAAAGATGTTTCGTGCTATCCGAACCTTATCTATGAGCTTTTGAAGAAGGGTTATACTGAAGCGGATATAAAGAAGATATGTTCCGACAACTTTTTACGTGTATGGTCGGATGTCGAAAGAACTGCTCGTGAACGGCAGTCAGGTAAATAGCGTTAGAGCTTGCCTGTTTTCACTCAGGCTTTTAAGCTGGTAAAGTCCACTTCGAGTTTTTTATTTTCTCGGATTACCTCGTCCCATGTGAGTTTGGTGTTTCTTTCTGCTGCTTCCCGTCCAAGAATAGCTGATAGAGTGGAGTTTACACTTGGTTCGACCGTTGGATTCTCATATATGCAGTTCGAGACGCATTTGTAGAAGGTATCAATATTCCTCTCGGCACCGCTGGGGTAGAGATTTACCACTTCACCTCCGCGGTATCCGCCTCGATTTCCCAGTATTCGCACACGTCCCGTATAGCCGGTTTCAAGATAGCCGTCCCGTCCCTGAGCAAAACAATCACAGCGAAACTCAAAGCGGTTTTTCAAATGCTCCCCCCGGTGGTTCAGAATAAGCCCATCTGCAAACTCAAAAGTAACCGAATAGACATCATGAGAGTCCCCGTGCGGCTGCCGACGCACAATACGGGAACTGCCCATGGCGCTGATGGGCTTTTGGCCGGCAATCCACAATGCAACATCAATCGCATGGATACCGGCGTTCACAAGATAACTGCCGCCCAGCTCATTGTCATTGACCCAAGTCAGATGCTGAAGCCGACTTTTGATGTTAGAGGTCTTTGGCGGATCACTGAAACTCTCATCATTATATTCCGAGCTTAACAATCCTACTTTGCCAATCACGCCATCTTGCACTCGTTTGATGCCCTCAATGTAAAATGGGTCGGTGCGGGTTTGAAAATCCACCAGAAACACCTTTTTATTTGCCTTGGCTTTTTGAGCCATCCTGGCGACCTTTAGGCAACCGGCCACATCACATGCCAGCGGCTTTGCGATATACACGTGGCAGCCGGCTTTCACAGCCGCTTCCACATGCTCGGGAAAGCAGTAAGGCGGCGTTTCCAGAAACACAGCATCCACCTTACTGTCGATAAGTTTTTGATAGCCGGATAGCGCTGAAAACCGGCGCGCTTTAGAGACTTTAAGTTGTTCTCCCGCAGTGTCAGCAACGTTGGCAAAATAATCCGCTACAGCGGTTATTTGATATCCCCCGTGCTTTTCCAGCATTCCGGCAATCATTTTGCCGCGACTACCCAGGCCGATACAACCGGCTTCAATACGAGAGTTGGCCCCGGTACCGTTTAAACTGCCGGGTTTGACAATCGTAAAGGAAAGAGCGGCCGCACCCGCACCCGACATAAAACTTCGACGAGTCATACTCTTATTTTCTTGCTCATTCATATTTATGTTCCTTTCATTGATTACTGTGATTAGCTTTATTGTCGGATATTATGGATATTCTTAAATTTAGAATACTCGATGGAATTATAACATTTTAGGCTCCTGTTTTTAAGCTGCATTTACATTTGATAAGGATTATTTGATATGGGAGTGATAGTGGAGAGAAGAAATTGTATTTATAAAACAGAGTTGATATGTTAATAAGAGAGGTGTTTTATAGTGTTGCTAAGGACTCTGACAAGAAAATCCAAGGGGATATGCTGATGGCAAAAAAATGGACTGCACAGGAAGTTTTAGATATGGCCCGTTTATTTCAGCCGGCTTGCGTGCTGGCCGCGGCGGCGGATTTGGATGTGTTTAGCCCGCTTCACGAAAAGCCAATGACTGCTCAGGCTCTGGCTTCCGATCTTGGCACTGATTTGCGGGCAACGACCATTCTACTCGATGCGCTTGTAGCGATGGAATTTCTGACCAAGCAGGGCAATGATTATAGTGTTCCTGAGGATGTGGCCAAACTGCTGACCGAAAAATCAGCTAAAAGCGTCCTGCCTATGGTTCGCCATCTGGCTAATTGTCTTCGTCGCTGGGCCGCGCTCGCCGGTGTGACACAAACAGGGAAGCCTGTCGAGCGAACTGCGAGCACTCGTGGCCAGGCGGCGGACCAGGCCGACTTTATCGGCGCTATGCATAATTTCTCCGGGCCAATAGCTGCTGATGTTGTTGGCAAACTACAGCCGTTGAAATTCGATCATTTGCTTGATATCGGAGGTGCCTCAGGTACATGGACTATTGCATTTCTTCGCACCGTCCCTGAGGCAAAGGCAACGCTGTTTGACCTTCCGCCGGTTATATCGATGGCCGAGCAGCGTATCACCGAGGCCGGATTGGTTGACAGAGTGAGCCTTGTACCGGGCGATTTCTATACCGATGATTTACCTGATGGAGCAGATCTGGTCTGGCTTGGGGCGATTTGCCACCAGAACTCCAGAGAGCAAAACCGATTGCTCTTTACTAAGATTCACAAGGCTCTGAATGACGAGGGCGTTGTGGTAATACGCGATGTGGTTATGGACCCATCCCACACCAGCCCCAAAGGCGGGGCGTTGTTCGCTGTCAATATGCTTGTCAATACGGAAGAGGGCGGGACTTACACCTTTGATGAATACAGCCATGACCTTAGCGAGGCGGGATTTGGTCAGGTGAAGTTGGTACATCAGGATGAGTTTATGAATTCTTTAATCCGGGCTGAAAAAGTTCAGAAATGATTATTTTATCATATACATGGGGAATCTGGAATGATTAGAGATAAACACCTGTTATTGATAATTATATTTCAGTGGATAATAGGTTCCTTCTTCCCCGGGGTGTCATCTTTTGCAAAAGAGTTAGGTTATATAGACATAGGTTCGAATCGTGAGTTGTTTATTGACTATTACCTTATCGAGCGTCTTGACGGTGCACATTTGATATTGCATCATCCGCATGACGAAGGATCTGTACTCAAATTTGATCAACCCTGGGAAGGACCTTTCTGCGGATACTGCACTGTGGTAAAGGACCAGAACAAGTACCGCTTTTACTATAGAGGACTGCCTCAGGCTGGCAGAGACGGCAGCAGCCGTGAGGTCACTTGCTATGCCGAATCACCGAACGGCATCCATATCACAAAGCCCAAACTCAATCTGTTTACTGCCAATGGCTCAACGTCAAATAACGTTATTCTGGCTGATGCCGCACCGGTCAATCATAATTTCAGCCCCTTTCTCGATAGCAGACCGGGTGCGCCGCAAAGCGAACGCTTCAAAGCTTTGGGTGGCACAAGAAAGAGCGGCCTCATTGCATATGTATCCTCTGACGGTGTCCACTGGAAAAAGCTCCAAGAAAAATCTGTTTTTACAAGGGGTATATTTGATTCACAGAACGTGGCCTTTTGGTCCGACAGCGAGCAATGCTATCTCTGTTATTTTCGCACATGGACCGAAACAGATTTTGGCGGCTTCCGCACTATCAGCCGAACTACATCAAAGGATTTTTTGAATTGGAGTGACCCAGCCAAAATGACATTTGGTGACACAATTCTTGAGCACTTATATACTAACCAGACGCATCCTTACTTTCGCGCACCACATATCTATGTAGCTGTCGCTGCCCGTTTTCTTCCCGGACGACAGGTTCTCAATGAAAAACAGGCCCGACAATTAAAAGTGAATCCCAATTATTTCAAAGACTGCTCCGATGCTGTTTTAATGACCTCACGCGGCAGTAATGTTTATGACAGGACCTTTATGGAGGCGTTTATACGACCAGGCATCGGCCTGCAAAACTGGGGCTCCCGCTCAAACTATCCCGCTCTGAATGTCGTTCAAACCGGAGTTGACGAAATGTCGATTTACATCCAGCATGACTATGCACAGCCAACTGCACATCTGCGCCGTTATTCGCTGCGGCTTGATGGCTTTGCTTCAATATATGCTCCTTATAAGAGCGGCAGCATGACCACGAAAACATTTATCTTCAAAGGCAGTAAACTATTGCTCAACTTTGCTACCTCAGCTCCGGGATATATAAAAGTTGAAATCCAGGATTCTGAGGGCAAACCTATTCCCGGCTATTCACTTGGTGACGCGGAAGAACTGATTGGCAACTATATCGAGCATCCTGCCTCCTGGCATTCAGGAACTGATGTATCTTCGCTCTCAAATCGGCCAATTCGACTTCATTTTGTTATGAAGGATGCGAATCTTTATTCTCTGCAATTCAGACCATAAGCGAGAATTTCTTAAAAGCATATATGTAATATCGCAGTCAGATAAAAGATAGTTGGAAAAAGACCATTATAGAAGTTGACTGCTGAACTCATAACATCCGTTGATTTATAACTGTCCGGCAATTTTTGGAATAGACTTTCCTGATAGAAAAGCTTGACTAATGAGGCGAGTTGCTATATAATTACTTGATATAATGGAAACTATCCAAAGTCGTACCCGAGATACGACAGAATATGAGTTTCTCATATTTGTTTTGGAGGAATTCAACAAAGCTTCGTAGAGGAACGGTGAAATGTCCTTAACAATTATTCAGCTAAAAATGAAGCCATATTGGTTTTTGTTAGTGACAATAACTCTGTTGACAATACAGACAGGAGCTGCCCGGCCCGCGACGTATTACGATTACAAATCTCTGAGGAAACATCTGGTGTCCCTCGCTAAACAAGACCCTAATCTCGTGCGAGTTGACAGCATAGCTC
>JABMRO010000039.1 GCA_013202635.1 Planctomycetota bacterium | reverse complement strand
GTTAAAACAAGGGGCAAAGGCGGTGAATTTATGGAGACTACTGCAAAATATAAATCGAATGTTGAAATTGCTTCCGACCCTGAGAGTCTTGCCCAAAGAAGTGTCGAGCTTTTTGTTGCAGATGCGCAAAAGGCGATAGAAGCAAAAGATGCCTTTTACGTGGCCATATCGGGGGGGCATACCCCCAAGCGTTTTTTTGAGCTGCTCGGCGAAGTGCCGCAGGCCAGCTCTCTGCCCTGGGACAAGATACAGTTGTTCTGGGTTGACGAGCGATACGTTCAGCCGGATTCGCAATGGAGCAATTATAAGTTGGCTGCAGATACTTTCCTGGATAAAGTTGCCATCCCCAGGGAAAACATTCATCGTATTCCCACCGAGTACGACGATTTCAAGGCTGCGGCATCCTTCTACGAACAAACCATTCGAGATGTTTTCGGCCTCGGTGAAAACCAGACCCCGCAGTTTGATTTGGTAATACTTGGAATGGGTGCTGACGGGCATACCGGTTCGCTGTTCCCCAATTCCTATGCGCCTTTTGATACGGAAGATTTGGCGTGCGTTGTCTATGTTATGGATGAGAATCTCAACAGGATAACTCTGACACATCCGGTTTTACGTGCCGCATCTTGTTTGGTTGTGTTGGTTTCCGGCCGGGAAAAAGCCGACATTCTAAAAGAGGTTTTGACCAGTGAGCCCGATGAGGTGCAGTATCCTATTCACGCCCTTTGGCCAATTCTTGATAAGGTCATCTGGCTGATTGACAAAGAAGCGGCAAAATCCCTGTGATTGTGCCCGGCCAAACCCGATAAAACAACCCGCCATTTCACAAAGGACAGAACACAAACAGGCTTGTTCCACTTTGGTTCTATAGTTTATTCGGGGATGATTATTTTTGTGCCCGGCTTAAGTTTGCTTACGTCCTCTATTACATCCCGGTTGGCATCGAGAATCTTTTGCCATTTTGTTGCGGAGTCGTAATATTTGCGTGAAATCTCGGAGAGAGTATCTCCCTCGCGTATGATGTGGAACCTGTGGGTTTTTATCTTTTCATCTTGTCGGTATTTTTTCCAGTCCGGCTCTTGTGATTGATTCTCGGTTGTTGATAATTGGTTATTTTCTGCACTCTCTGTATCTGAACTGTTTATCGAGCTGGATGTTTCCGGCAGGGGGGTGGTCTCGCGGTTGTTCCGCAAGTTAAGGATTTTCGCTTTCGGGCTTAGACTCGAGCCTGTAAAGAGCCAGAGCATAGCGGCCGTTACCAGTACCAGCCCCAGAATCATTCCTATTTTCAAATCTTTTTGCATTTAAGAACGTATAGGAAAAACTGTACTGTACACTATTTGTTTTTAATTCTTATTTACCTTTTTCTTTATTTGTTTTTGTGCCGAGCAGTAATATTGGTGCGGCTATTGCGATGGACGAATATGTGCCTATGATAATACCGAAGCCGATTGCAAAGGTAAACCCTCTTAGCCCGGAGCCGCCGAAAATGTACATTATCAGCACAACTATGAACGTTGTGAAGGATGTCAAAATGGTTCTGGAAATAGTCTGGTTAATGCTGTTGGTGATTACCGTTGGGCTGAGGAAGCGGGCCTTGCGTCGGTTTTCTCGGATACGGTCGAAGATGACAATCGTATCGTTAAGCGAGTATCCGATGAGTGTCAGGAAAGCGGCTATCATCGCCAGGTTGATTTTGAAATCTCCCAATAAAAGTTTTTCGCCGATTGTTGTAGATGCCAGATAGGTGCATGCGGCAACAGCGCCGAGTGTGATGCAGACATCGTGGACTAATGCCGTAATGGCGGCAATGCCGTATCGAACGTTTCCGAATCTAATCCATACATAAGTAACGATTGCAAACAACGACAGAACGATAGCAATCAAGGCCCGTTGTTTTTGCTCTTTACCTACCGAGGGGTCGAATTGTCTTACTCGCGGTAGTGATGCTTCGAGTTTGGATGCGGCCAGAACTTTGGCCGTTTCGTTTTCAACGAATCGTGTCCATTCGTCATCGCTTAGTTCACGAAATCCCGCCTCCTCGTCGGTGCTTACGTAAACAAAAGAATTTACGGGCCGGTTTGGATCGGTTGACGTTAGGTTCGGCCCGAGGATTTCATGGGGATACCGATGATTAAGATTTTGTGTGTCTGGTTTGAATTGCAAGGCGCTTAATCTTTGCTTGATATCCTCTAATGTTGTAGCTCTTTCAATTTCACATTCAATCTTGACTCCGCCCACAAAATCAGTAAGTTCAGGGTAAGAGTCTATCAGCTCTTCGGATATTCTTTCCTGTGAGGTGATTTTGGGTTGAAGATTTTGCTGAATTTCCAGTTCCTCTGTGAAAGCGGTCAATATTGCATTATTGACGACCTCATCGATCTCTGGCTCTGATATGGTGGCATCAGGAAAAGCTGTTGCCAGTACGTCTTTTACCAGTGATTGGTTCATCTGGCTTGTAGTTATCACAACTTGTGACGGGCTGGAAGTGTCCCGGGTTACGAGTAGGTTGTTCAACTCACCGCCGGATTTGGCCTGGGTCTTTTCGATTGCATCGGTCAGCTCGGCATTTGTTTTCTGGTTGGCCTGCGTCAGGCCGACTGTAACCGTCATTTTGTTTGTTTCTGTTGTGTTGATTTCATATTGTTTCTCTGTTTTGCCGATGCTGTAAATGTTTGCCGCTGCCAGGGCCGGGTTATTCAAATCATTTCCTATTTTACTGATTCTGTCAACTACCTCCTGCCGGCTCAGCGGTTTCTTTAACATTATCTGGACACTTGTTCCGCCGGTGAACTCGATATCGTATTTATTGTTCTTAACATCATCTCTTGTCAGGAATACGGTCAATCCCGCTGCAATCAGTACAATTGAGATACCGAAGAAAATAGGCCTTAATCGCATCCAGTTGATGTTCGGCTTGTGTATCAGGCGCAGCATTAATAAATGGTCTTTGATAATCCGCTTGGATAAGAGAAAATCAAAGATTACCCGTGTTACAAATAAGGACGTGAACATACTCGATGCGATACCGAGCATAAGCACAATCGCAAAGCCTTTGACTTCTTCTGACGCACGCCAGAAAAGAATCGCGGCTGTTATGAATGTAGTCACGTTCGCATCGAAAATAGTTCTGAATGCCCTTTGGTAGCCGTTAGTTATGGCGATTCTTAAAGATGAGCCTTTCAGTTGCTCTTCGCGGATTCTTTCAAAAACCAGCACGTTGGCGTCAACACTCATACCAATTGTAAGTATGATACCCGCGATTCCGGGTAATGTGAAAGTTGCTCGTACACCCGCCATTATTGCCAGGACAAAGAGCATGTTCAAAAGCAATGCCACGTCTGCGATTGAACCGGCCAGGCAATAGTAAATCGCCATACATGCAACGACCGCTACAAGGCCGATCAGGCCGGCTTTGATACCCTGGTCGCGATTGTCGGCGCCGATGGATGGGCCGATGCTATTTACGGAAATGGGCTGCTCTATCAGCCGGGCCGGCAGCGAGCCGGCGTTGAGTTTGTTGACCATATCCTCGACTTGTGTCTGAGTGAAACTGCCTGTTATTATGCCTGTCCCGGGTATCCTCTCATTAATACTTGGTGCCGATATTGCGATTTCATCGAGCAGGATACAGAGTGGCCGGCCAATGTTTTTCCCCGTAATATTGGAGAACAAGCTTTTACCTTTTACATCCAGTGCAAAGCCGATAGCTCTTCGGCCCATACTGTCGCTTGTCGGATTGGCTCTCTCCAGTTTCCACTGTCTTTCATTCGGGTTGTGCAGCATGGTTTCATTTGTCTTGTTGCTTGCCAGAACATAATATTTGTCACCGAATTTTTCAACGATTGAAGGCCGTTCCTCTGCGTCGGCTGCTTTCCATTCGTCGATACTTTCTATCTCGCACCATAGATAGTTGTTGTCTGAGGCGTATTTAGGCCCTTTTTCTGTGAGTCTTTCAACGTAGCTGGCCATCAGGTCCGTATCTACATAAGTAGGATTCTGTGTTGGAAGTATTCTCCACTCTAATATTCCGGCCCCTTTGAGCATTCGCTGAAGGTCCTTGGGGTCATCGAGTCTGCCTTTGAAAGGTCGGTATTCGTCAAATGCCGCGACTGCGTTGTTAATTTCGTCAATCCTGTCGGGAAAATCTGTTTTGAGCTTATCGATTTGCCCCTGGCGTTCCGATGACTTGGGGGACTTTTCGAGGCAGATATTTAACTGGTCTTCGCTTAGATTTAACTTATCGATGGCCCTTATCGCATCTTTGTATTCAGCATTTTTCTCAGGGTCCGTCAACTGATTAACAATTTTGGACCACTCGGCGAAAGTCTTAACATATCCGCTGAGCAGGTCGAGATTATCATTGGCATCCGTGAATTCTTTTAGAGCATCCTGCAGTGCCTGCTCATTTAATTTGGTCCAACTGCTCCTTTTTAGCTTTATCTGGTCGAGGTCAAGTCCGGCTGACGATATCTTGCCTTCTGAGTTTTCAAGGTTGATGTCGAGTTCATCTCTTTTACTTTGCAGGCCTTTGCGCTCGTCATAAACTTTGGCGAGGCTCTCAAGAATTGTCACTCTGTTTGGGTCGGCCTGTGCGAAATTCTTGAAAAGCTCGGGTCGTTCTTCTGCCGGCAAATCAAGTGACCGCATGATCTTGGAACGGCTTACGTTTTTAGCCAGCAGCTCTTCCTGGGCTTTTTCAAAATTCAGCCGTTTCGCGCGGGCTTCTGCGCTTGCTAAGGGCATTTGTATTTCGAAGCGGGAGTTGCCCTGAGGTCGCCAGAGAAGGTTTTGGATGTTGGCGGGGTCTATTCGCCTTCGAAGGACCGTTATCATTCTCTGTGCCAAGCCCTTTTTTTCCGTTTCCTGAAGACCGTGGGTGTCGATTTCATAAATAAGACTTGTTCCGCCTGCAAGATCTATTCCGGGCATTAACGTCTTGTTGGGTGGATATAAAGTCCAGGCCGCAAGGGCTACTAAAACAATAATTAAAACTATTTTCGGCGTCAGATTCTTATTCATAACTTCCTCTTACTGCGTTATTAATACATATATGCCCAAATGAGTCTATTCATCCGCGCATTGACTAATTTACGATTTATCTTTCGACACGTTTCTGCCGATTGCTGAAGGTAGAACTTTTATTTTCGTATTATTCGACTCATCGATTTTCAAAGTAACCTCATCGTCCTTAATATCGACAACTGTCCCGATAATCCCCCCGATTGTTCTGACTTTATCGTTTTTCGCCAGAGTCTGGACCATTTGTTTGTGCTGCTGTTGTTTCTTTCGAGGCCCTCTGAAAAGAATCATATACATCAGGACGAACATCAAACCAAGAAAAATTAGATTATAACCGCCAAAAGCGCTTTTGCCCCCTGGGCTGCCCCCGGGAGTCTTGGGATCGGATGCAACAGTTGTCGTTGTTGTACTATCCTCCTCAGCGACCGGTTCTGATGTAATAGTGGAAGGCGCCTCATTTTGTGCCAATATCCAAACATTGTTCATTTGTATTTTCCCTTCATAATTTCGTATATCACATTTCGTATTGTGATAACCACACGGTAAACCGCTGACCAAATAGCAAATACTAACGATTTTTTATCAATAATCAAATCTTTTTGCCCAATCTGTAAAATTACCTCTTTTTATGGCCTGCCTTATTTGTCTCATTAATCTCTGATAAAACGTTATATTATGCAGTGAAACTAAGATTGGCCCGAGCATTTCTCCGGAATTAAAGAAATGTCTCAGGCTGGCCCGGCTGAAGTTTCTGCAGCAGTAACACTCGCAATCGGCTTCGATTGGGCTGGCGTCGTTTATATGCACGTTGTTCCTCATTCGCAAAGGACCGTTTTCCGTAAAAGCATAAGCGTTTCGACCGTTTCTGGTCGGCAGGACACAATCGAACATATCCACACCGGCCTTGACCGCGGCGATGATATCCGCTGGTGTGCCCACACCCATAAGGTAATGAGGTTTATCCTTCGGCAGAAGCTGTGCCGTATGAGAAACCGTTTTTATCATATTCTCACGTCCTTCACCCACACTTAAACCGCCGATAGCATATCCGTCAAAGCCCGTCTTGACAAGCTCTGATGTGCAATATGTTCGCAATTCTGGGTCTATTCCCCCCTGGACAATCCCAAAAAGCAGTTGGTTGGCTTTATTATGCGCTTCTTTAGCACGCTTTGCCCAGAGGATGGTTCTATCGACCGCTTTTTTAAGCTGTGGTGTGTCGATGGGAAACGGGGCGCACTCATCGAAGCACATTATTATATCGGCTCCTAACCGATTTTGGATTTTCGTTGCGATTTCAGCGTTCAGATATACTTTTGCGCCGTCTATATGGCTGGCAAATTCAACGCCGTCCTCATCGATTTTAGTCAGTGAGCTTAGAGAAAAAACCTGGTAACCGCCGCTGTCGGTTAGTATCGGCCCGTCCCATGCCATGAATTTATTCAGTCCGCCGAGTTGTTCGACTGTCTCGACACCGGGCCTCAGCATCAAATGGTACGTATTGGCCAGGATAAATTGAGAGTTGGTTTCTTTGAGTTGCTGCGGTGTGATGCCTTTTACGGCCCCAGAGGTCCCCACTGGCATAAAAACAGGCGTTTCGACCGTTCCATGTGCGGTTGTTAATAATCCAAGCCTGGCTGACGAGTTGGAATCTGTATGGAGAACCTGGAAGTTAGACATATCAATAAATACTAATAATTCTGGAGTCCGGATAGTAATAGGAAAGTATCTGCTTTGAGTTTTTACCTTTTCTTGCCATTCCCTGGGCGCCGCATTGGCACATTCCGACGCCGTGACCCCAGCCTCTGCCGGATGAAAATTCCCATTTATCACCTCGTTTTACCATTTGGCAGATGGCGCTTTTTAATTTTAGCCCCGTTGGGTCGATTGCCAGACGAAAGTCCTCGGCTCTTAGGGAATCGATTTTACCGTTTGAACCGAGCAGCTTGATTTTAGTCAAGCGGGAAAAATC
>JABMRO010000531.1 GCA_013202635.1 Planctomycetota bacterium | reverse complement strand
GTTCTGGATGACTATTCTTTTCTGCGTGAGATTAGTAGTGAGGTGCTGAACGAAAAGGAGTTTATGCTGCTGCCCATCCGGAAAGCTTTATTGTATGTACCGGCGCGGGCCCTTGGCAGTGAAAAGGGAAGCCAGGGGGATGGATTTTTCACCGCACCCAATCCACCGTTCGGTGCAGTTTTCACCTACTATCTCAAGGATTCGTTGAAGACAATTAAGCAATCCCGCCGAGAAAAAGAAGAGAAAAATAAAAAACAGGGCGTTGATAATCCGTATCCCGGCTGGGATACACTGAAAGAGGAAGAACGTGAAGAAAGTCCGATTATTACTTTTGCAATAAAGGACACAAAAGGTAACGTTGTGAATCGTGTCACCGGAGGTGTTTCTGCCGGTTTCCATAGAGTGAACTGGAACTTGCGTTATTCTTCCCTGTCATCGGCCGGCGGCAGTGGGCCCTTTGTTGTCCCGGGAAGATATACAATAACGGTCGAGAAACGTATAAAGGACGAGGTAAAGCCGCTTGGAGAATCACAGACTGTTGAAGTCGTGTCTATGATCACCCCATCTTTGCCAGTCCAGGACAGTGACACGGTTCTCCAATTCTACATTACAGCCGGAGAGCTTCAACGGGCCATTCGAGGTGCTTTTGGAAAAACAGACGAAGTCTTGAACCAATTAGTCGAAATCAAACAAGTACTGAAACAATCTGACAAAGGCACGCCACAACTGTTTGAAGAAGCGAGAAAAATGGAGCTGAAATTGAAAGACATTCGCGAATTACTTATTGGCAATACCACTAAGTCACGATACAACGAACCCGACCGCCTTTCTATTATGAGCAGGGTAAATTCGGCTATGAATGCCATGAGATCTACCTATGGTCCGACCCTAACTCATCGACAGGATTTTGAGATAGCACAGGAGGAATTCGAGACTTTACTTGGTCAAATTAAAGAAATGATTGAAACAGACTTCGTTAATCTGCAGAAAAATCTGGAAGCGGCCGGTTTGCCGTGGACAACCGGCAGACCAATCCCGGAATTAAAATAGTAAACCATGTTTCTGCTGATTTGAAGTTTATTTGGAAAGTATGTTTTTAGTTTTCTTTCGTTTTAGTTTCGGGCTTAACCAAAGATAGAATCCAGTAGCAATAAGTGTTAAGTTAGCTACTGCAACTATCGGCATTAGTTTGCCATGCATAATCTGTCCGAAGAAAGAGCCATCATGTAAGTTTTCGTATAGATCGCTTCGGCGGGTACTGATGTTTAAAACTGCACCACTGACTGCATCAATTTGCATCTCCATATAGTTTTTCCTGGAGCGAACTTTGAAGACTCTTTCATCGGGTCTAAAATCGACACGATCGATACACTCCAAATCTTGAAAAGATTCATAACCTTGAGCAAAAGCTACATCAAACACTTTCTGCATAGTGATGAAATCGTTGATTGTCCCTTCGGTTCCAGTACATGTACTCGGCTGTATCCACTCAAATTCTTTCTTTTCCAACAGTAGAAGGCCGGTCACTGAGATATTGCATAATATAATAGATAGAACAATACCCAACCATTTATGTGTTTTCCGAGCAAGTTTAGACATTTTCATAATTCTTAATAACTCCCTGTTATTTATTAGTTTTTGGTTTTCATATTTTTGCAATTATCTCCGAATAAATCAACAGATTTTTGCTCATCGGGCACCTTTTGAATTGTATCAGATATGAGCTTTGCATTTTTCAAATCCATACTTACCTTCAATCGTTTTACACTGTCTTTTTTTCGCGTCATCAGTTATGCCATCTTTTTCCTTATCTGTGAACTGTCTCGCTTTTAACGACGTGTTAAATCAAAAGGCATTCTTCTTGACCAGTCTCGTATATCCGAGTAATTTATGGTCAATAGGTTAAATATACCTTACACAGGTATTGAGTCCTCGAAAGCTGGAAAATGCCGGTGACGGCAGATTTTGAATAAGAGCGGTCGGTATTGTATTGGAAGTTGAATCGATTTCAAATATAGAGAAGGTAAAGTTCAAGTTAAGACGAAAATGCTGGGACGTCGAGAGTTTCTCAAGACATTTGGATTGAGTACAGCGTATATCTCGACATACGGATGGGTCAAAAGCCAAAGTGTGTTGGGAAACGAAAACTTGAACCGACCCAACATCATTTTCATTTTCAGTGACCAGCAGCGATGGGATACGGTCGGCTGCTACGGCTCGCCATTGCTCGATAATCTTACTCCCAACCTGGATCAGTTGGCTCGCAAAGGTGTGCGTTTTGGGTATTCCTTTACCTGCCAGCCTGTCTGTGGGCCTGCAAGGTCATGTCTGCAAACCGGCAAGTACGCCACTGAAACAGGGTGCTATCGTAACGGAATAGCCCTGCCTGAAAATGAGAAAACTATCGCTCATTGGCTGTCTGATGCGGGCTACGAAGTGGGCTACCTGGGTAAATGGCATTTAGCTTCGACCTCCGGAGTTCCGGGACGTAATGCAGACTACCGGACTAAGGCAATTTCTCAACAGCAGCGTGGAGGTTACCGGGACTTTTGGCTGGCATCGGACATACTGGAATTCACCTCACACAGCTACGATGGCTTTATGTTCGACAGTGACGGCAACAAGCGGGAATTTCCACTGGAAAATTCGAGCATTATTTTGAGTTGGATATTACCGGCTTAATTGTTTTTCGGATCAAAGAATATTTTTCAAAAAAGCCCAAAGTTAGATTAATTTTTCAACGACCTATTTGGCGATATATATTATAGCGTTCCAAGGGTGGAACCGACCTCTGTCGCGTAAGTCAAACCTAAGCCCTTCTAAATAATAATTATGACTGATTTATTATTTAAGGAGATAAGCCTATGGTATCTCAGGGACTCCTGTTCTCGGAACCCTCTATTGCTGAAACATGCGTATGGTGCGAGCTGTCTGAAGGCATAGATCCGGCCCAATGGGCAAATTTGTGTCGTTATATCGGCACTCTGACCCTTAAGGAGTTTGAGTCTGTTAAAAGAAAAATCTTATCTAAACCGATTAATATGAAAAGCAGGCAAAAAAGAATTCTTCATCGTTCCGATGATTTTGTGAAAATTCCTTTGGTAAGTATAGGTCCCAGTGGGTTAGGTGGACAATATCAGAGAGAAACATAATCTGTGCCTAATGTACCTAATATGTGACGATGGAATGGGCGTTGCATATTTTCTCGGTAAGGGTTGCCAAATGCAACGGTTACTATTTCTTCTCTCCGCCGGCATCTTGTATCTTTGAAATACCGTCTATCGTAAGAGTCTTGCGGACAGCGAAGTAGTCTTCTCGCGAAATTGTTTTGTATATAATCGTGTTGGTCTTTATTATGGTATTATTTGTAGTAGTTCAAGGTTAACTTGTTATTTTGCGAAATATTTGCCAATTAACAAGAACGGAATTATCATAGAGACAGGGGGGGATGGTTTGAACGGGCCCGGGTATCAACTTTAGCTGGAGAAATACGTTATGAAAATGCTTACTCGAAGAGCACTCCTCAAGAGTACGACAGGATTAATTGCATCAACAATTACCTTCCCGTATGTTATCCCATCTTCGGCACTGGGTAAAAATGGCGCAATCGCACCGAGCGAGCGTCTTACGATGGGTGCTATTGGCCTGGGCGGTCAAGGCATGCACAATCTGCGAAATTTTCTTACCTGTGTTGATCTGCGCATTCCGGCCGTTTGCGATGTCGATACTAAACACCGTATCACGGCAAAGAAAACAGTGGATTCCACATATGGCAACACAGACTGCGCGGCATACAACGATTTCCGCGAGATACTTATTCGAGATGACATTGATACGGTTCTGATAGCAACACCGGACCATTGGCACGCTATTATTTCAATTGAAGCCGCAAAGGCCGGCAAAGACATCTATTGCGAAAAACCGATTTCCCTGACTATCGCTGAAGGCAGGGCTGTTGCTGATACGATGAATCGACTTACAACCGTCTATCAGTCCGGCACACAGCGGCGTAGCAACAGTTGTTTTCGATTTGGAGTGGACATTGCTCGCAGCGGCATGCTCGGCAAGCTTCACACTCTGCATTGCTACTACCATAACGGCCCGACATGTCCTCCGCAGAAAACGGAGCCTGTCCCGAAAGGCTTTGACTATGATACATGGCTCGGACCTGCCCCCTATGAGGCCTACACGCCCAGAAGATGCCACGGAAGTTTTCGATGGTTATATGATTATTCAGGCGGACAGTTAACCGACCTTGGAGCACACTTCAACGATCTGGCCCAGTGGGCAAATGACAGTCAATATACAGGCCCTATTCAGTACGAAGGCTGGGCCGAGTTTCCCAAGGACGGTCTCTTCAATACACCCGTGCGTTTCGAGGTAGTTGCGACGTATTCCGATGGAGTAAAGATGATTTATCATGACGAGACAGAACCCGGCAGGGGACCCAGAGGAAACAAATTCGTCGGCACCGATGGCTGGGTAAGTGTTGATGACACCGGCAAGATTACCGCTTCGAGCACAGCCATTATGCAGAAGGTCAACTTTATGCAGAAAGGCTATGCGTTTATGATGGGCCATCATCGCAATTTTCTCGATTGTGTTAAGAGCCGCAGCCTGCCGATATCCAATGCCGAAGTCTCGCATCGTTCGGTTACGACTTGTCATGCCGGAAATATCTGCCTGAGGTTAGGACGAAAACTGCAATGGGACCCGGACAATGAGCGATTTATCAATGATGATATGGCCAACAGGATGCTTACACGAGCGATGAGATCACCTTGGTCTTTGTAGAAGCAGGTCAATTAGGACATCATCGAATCCAGCCTGCACGTCTGTTTGTCACGGATTAGGTGATATCTCAAACGTCGATCAGATTCCACATGCGGTTAAGCGATGCAATGGTTTTTTTCAGTGCTGCATCGTTCTCCATTTTGCGTAATTCCTGATCGAATGGTTCACACTCTACCGGACCGTCATAACCAATTTTGACTAAGGCGTTAACAAATCCTTTCATATCGATAACACCCGTTGTAACCGGCAGTGCCCGCCGGTTATCCATTTGCTGATCGACCTCAATACCAGATGGAGCATCGTTTACGTGGACATGTACGATATCATTATTAGTTAACTGTAGCAGCTCTTCAATCGTCCCATGTGAAGTGTACCAGTGCCAGCTATCCAGCAGAAGCCCCACGTTTTCTGTGCCGATTGCCTCCACTAATTCCATCATACCAAGTGAAGTGCTTATAAATGGAAAACGGGATCTTGCCCGGGATGTTCGTGGCCCGACAAATTCCAGACCCAGCCGGATGTCGTTGTCTTTAAGCACATTCGCTATTTCACGGAAGCGTCTTTTAAGCTGCTCAAAGTTTTGCATGTACGTAAGCTTCCTGTGGCCGGGCATGATCCAGGTTGCCATCCGTTTGACGCCTAATTGCCTTAAAACACTCGCCTGTTTGGGCAGTCGTGCCATATCTGTCTTAAATCGATCCTCATCTCTTCGAAACTCGACGGGAAGACCAGATGTGCCGTATCGAATGCTCTTTTCTTTCATTAATTCCAACCAATCGCGAATTTCCGTGGTAGATTTGTTCCCGAATTCGCCCAGACTGGGAGTAATGCTGTCAAAACCGTATTTCACGGCATACTCAAGTGCCTGCTGCTGATTGGCCCTGACTCCGATGTGACCGTGTCCCAGGTTCTTGTAGAATTTGACTTTATTGTTCTCTGATGCCTTAGCGGATGGCTTGATATAATGGATCGCTACGGCCGCGGTAATTGCCGATCGGCAAAACGTGCGTCTTGAAATAGCTTTGGATTGTCGTATTTTCGGCTCATTCATAATAGTTCCTCCAATTCCAAATTCTAAGTAAGTTGAATCCTTAAATAAGCAACGACCTGCATTTTCTTACCTGAAAAGCAAAAAAAGTGTAACGTATAAGACGGTCGGGGTCAAGCTAAATCGATGTTTTCAAAATAAGGCTTAAATCTGTTAGATTAAAGTGGAAAGCGTTGAACCGAAAACGGTTCTTGAAACTAAACATTATAACAGTAAAATGATAACCGGGACTGAAATCATATTTTGACTTTAAAGTGCTTTTGCTTTATTAGAGTTGACGATAACAGAATGCATAATCAACTAAAGGAATAATTGAACCATGAAATACCGTGAATTATATTATTTTCGGTGCTGTGGATTGTTAATAGTCCTTGGAATATTAATATGCAGTGGGTTGAATGCTGCCGGTTCGGAAGCTTTCACCAGGCAGATTCCCTGGGAGCCTATCGGTCTGTCCGGTGGAGGCGGAATGTTTTCACCAGCTATATCTCCGGCGAACAGTAATCTGATGATGCTCAACTGCGACATGAGCGCAGCATACATTTCCGAGGACGGCGGTCGAAACTGGCGTATGATTAACCATGCACAACTAAGAACTGATACGAGATGCCGACCATGTTTCCATCCATCAAATCAGGACGTTATTTACGCTTCATCAAGGGGGCGCCTGCGAATCAGCCGCGACCGTGGGAGGACTTTTGCGCCTATCGGCAACATCAGGGAATCGCTGTATGGTGAAATTGCGATAAATCCGTCCGATCCAAACATCATGCTCGTGGGTACTCGTAACAACAAATGCTGGTTATCACGAAACGCAGGTATAACGTGGACAGCATGTAATGGACCCAGTGGCCAGGTGATAGGATTCCATTTTGACCGTACTATTGAAGGCCGCGTTATGTTTGCTGCCACAAATAAGGGCATCTGGCGCTCTGACGACGGGGGTCAGAAGTGGGTGGAAAAGACAAACGGCCTGCCATGGAAGGAGATACAGGGATTCGCTGGTGCTTCCGATTCGAAAGACAACCTCATAGTGCTTTATTGCACCATAACCAGCAAAGATGAAAACGGAGCTTTCAAAGGTGGTATCTATCATTCACGAGATCGAGGCCGGACCTGGCAACAGGCCATGGGGCAGGGAATTAACACGGATACAAAAAAAGCCGATCAATGGGCCTATGGTTCTATCGCTCAATACAAACAGCTTCTCACCACGGATACGAAACCACTCACCGTGTACGCCATGAACACAAGCACAGGATTCCATCCACCTCATCATGACACAGTGTATCGAAGCGATGATGCGGGCCTGACCTGGCGCGATACGTACTTCATGGATCCGCGTTTCGAACGCTACAACGTTGCTCCCAACTACGTTACAGCTTCCACGGGACAGTCTTTCAAGGGAGGTGATGAGCCATTCGGAGTTGCCATATGCAGCACCGACCCCAACCGGGTGATACTCGTAAGGAGCCAATGCTATATTACACATAACGGAGGAGATACGTGGTTTAACGGCCATACTTATCCTGCTGCAGGCCAGGAGCCCAAGCCGGGTTGTGAATGGGTATGTAACGGTCTGGTGGTCACTACTACATGGCATTACTATATAGATCCCTTTGAAGCAAATCGGCATTACATTGCTTATACAGATATCGGCTTGGCGCGGTCCATCAACGGCGGCAAGACGTGGATATGGTGGGATAAGAACTCATGGGCACCGTGGAGGAACACCTGTTACGAGATTGCGTTCGACCCGGATATACCCGGTAAGATGTGGGGTGCATTCTCCAATGTTCATGATATTCCCAACGACAATATCATTTCCGAACGTCACGGCCACGACCGTCCTGGCGGGGTGTGCATCTCACATGACTTCGGAGCTTCTTGGAAGCACGAAGCTCAGGGCATCCCGCTCAAACCGGTGACATCCATCGTGCTTGACCCCAGAAGTCCCAAAAATTCACGAACGCTTTACGCAGGGGTCTTCATGGAAGGTGTGTATAAATCAATCGATGACGGTAAGACATGGGCGCTGAAGAAAAACGGTTTGGGTCACACGCGGAACATGCGGATCTCTCGCGTTATTCTGCACAAAGACGGTGCACTATTTGTGATGATATGCGCCAAACGTCCGGCATATGGAAAGCCGCTAATGAGTGAGGGTGTAGGATTGTACCGATCCAGGGACGGTGCGGAGACCTGGAAAAAAGTCAATGTCTCCCAGCTCTTTTTGTACCCCAAGGACTTTTCAGTTCATCCGGAAGATAGCAATATAATTCTTATAGGCGCATGTGATTCAAGCCGGCAGGATGAGACCGGGGGATTGTATTACTCAGAAGATGGTGGAAAAACATGGAGATGTATTAGCCGCAAAGCACGTCAGACCTTCGGCGGATACTTTCACCCGCAATACAAGGGCTGGATATACATGACTCTAACTGAGGGATCGCCTGGTGCCGGCCTGTGGTTAACACGGGACAATGGCCGTACATGGGAAGCCTTCGATGATCTACCGTTCTCGAATATTCAGAGAGTGGTTTTTGACCCATCAGATGATGACCTGATGTATATCACTACGTTCGGTGGCAGCGTATGGCGGGGACCGATCGTGCCACATGAGAATTAATGCAAATCCTGACTTCTTAAATATGAACAATACATCATATTGACGCTATAATATATAGCAGCTATAATGTTTTAGGAATGAAATCCGCTTGGATAACATAATGCAAAATTTTGATCTACAGTTCGTTGAGTAGATATAATATGGCTTTTTTCTTCAAGTATATGTTGCACCATAGCCGTCTTTTTTTGATGGTGGCTTGTATCGTTTTTATACTTGGCAGGAGCCAAGCCGCACACGCCGAAGATATTGACGTAGCACGCGAACAATTTAAGACCGGTCAATATGAAAAATGCCTTGAGTTAACGCGAAAAGCAATCGAAGACAGCACCTACAGAAGCAGGAGACACTTGTGGATTTTGATGATCGAGTCGCTGATGAGAATGGGCCAATATGACGAGGCCGCAAAAGAAGTTGACTTAGCCCTGCTTCGCTATCCGATGAGTTCTCGCTTATTAAAGCTTGGCCATAAGGCACATCTATACTGCGGCCAAACTAATCGTGCTTCCGAAATGCTTAAAAAAATCTACCGCTATGGAGGCTCGTTCAAAATAGAATTCTGGGACCCGCCGGACCTGGTGGCTCTCGGAGAAACGCTGCTGCTGCTTGGATCCGAGCCACGGATTATTCTCGAACAGCTTTTTAACCGTGCCTTAAGAATTGACCCAAACTGCCGTGAAGCCTATCTCGCCGCGGCAGCGCTAGCACTGGATAAGCAGGATTACGATCTGGCCGCCAGTCAGTATCGAAAAGCTCTCGAGCGGTTCGGCGACGACCCGGACATGCATTGTGGTTTGGCTAAGGCATTTTATCATAGTGATAGGAATCTAATGATCAAATCATTAGATGCGGCTATTTTTATAAATCCAAACCATGTACCTTCCTTATTGCTTCTGGCCGAACATCAAATCGATTGTGAAGACTATACTTCCGCAGGCAAATTGCTTGATCAGGCTGTGGCTGTTAATCCGTGGCACTCAGAGACCTGGGCTTTGCGTGCGGTTATATCTCATCTGGGTAATGACCCTAATGAGGTCAAGAGCTGCCGCACTAATGCGCTGAAGTATTGGCCGAAAAATCCGATAGTGGATTATCTAATCGGCAGAAAGTTGTCCCAGAAATATCGTTTTGCAGAAGGAGCAGCATATCAGCGACAGGCGTTGCAATTCGATCCGAAATATCTTGCAGCGAAGATACAATTGACAGAAGACCTGCTTCGTTTGGGCGATGAGTCAAAAGGATGGACTCTGGCTGAGGAGGTTTACAAAGCCGACCAATACAACGTCCTGGCTTACAATCTTGTCAATCTGCGCGATAATATGTCCAGGTTCAAAACTCTCAACTCGGACGGATTCATCATTCGAATGGACGAGCTTGAAGAGGCTGTGTACGGTAAAAGGGTCTTGAAATTGTTACAGCAGGCCAAATCCCAACTATGTCAAAAATACGGCTTTGAATTGAATGACTCTGTTACATTAGAGTTGTTCCCTAATCAGCAGGATTTCGCTGTGCGTACCTTTGGCATGCCCGGAGGGGACGGTTTCCTCGGTGTATGTTTTGGCAATGTAATTACCGCAAACAGTCCCAGAGCTTCCAGAGCAATAAACTGGGAGGCAACCTTGTGGCACGAGTTTTGTCATGTAGTCACACTCAATCTGACACACAACAAGATGCCGCGCTGGCTCAGTGAAGGAATTTCAGTATATGAAGAAATACAGCGCAATCCCGCCTGGGGTCAACACATGAATTCGGAGTATCGGAAAATGATACTTGGAGGAGAGCTGGTACCGATTAGCAGATTAAGCAGTGCGTTTCTGAGTCCGCCTACACCAATACACTTGCAGTTTGCCTACTATGAATCCTCACTTGTAGTGGAGTTTCTCGTCGAGAAGTTTGGTCTGGCATCCCTCAAAGCAATTCTTGCTGACCTGGCGGAAGGCGAAGAGATCAACACCGTTATCTCCAGGAGGACGGCTCCGATTGAGAAAATCGAAAAGCAATTTGAGGCCTTTGCTCGAAAGCGGGCCGAGGATCTGGCTCAAGATGTTGACTGGACTGAGCCTGAGAAGGGACAGGTCGATCCTTCTGACCCGGAGGCGCTGGCAGAATGGCTGACAAAGCACCCAAACAGCTTTTGGGCACTGACACTTCGTGCCAACCATCTTTTGGAAGAAGAAAACTGGGAACAGGCACAAATACCGCTCAAGAAGTTGTTCTCTCTTTATCCCAACTATACCGGCGAAGGAAATGCTTATAGTCTTCTTGCACGGATATATCGCAAACTCGACGAGACCGAACAGGAACGCCTGATGCTCAGCAAGTTAGGCACAATCTCAGCAAATGCAGTGGAGGCCTATGGACGTCTCATGGAGATTGGTATGGAGCAAAAGGATTGGCCTGCGATCCTTGAAAATGGAAACAAATATATGGCTGTCTATCCCATGCTTGGAACGGTTCATTGGCAGATGGGCCGGGCCAACGAAGAACTCGGCATGAACGAACAGGCTATTGATTCTTACAGGCGTCTGCTTTTGTTGGATCCCGCGGACCCGGCGGATATCAACTACCGCCTGGCTAAGTTGTTTCAGGATCGGGACCAGGACACTGCAAAGCGATATGTGCTTGAGGCCCTGGCGGATGCGCCGCGTTTTCGCCAGGCACATCGTTTATTGTTGGAAATCATCAGCGATACCCGCTCCGATTCATCGGGTTCCGAGTCCACACCAAATAGCCAGGATGATCTTTCGGCAACTCAGGAGGATATACCGTGACAAAATCAAAGTGGTTTGTTATTCTGTTCATGGTGGCGTGTGCTGGTGTGAGCCTGGTGTTCGCACAGAGATATTACGAACGGCGATCTTCCGGTCGAAGGGGTGTGCCTGACTGGGAATCCGACAAGGAATTTTCTCATGATGTCTTCACATTTGTACGAATTCGATATTCGTCCGGATATAGAGGACGAGGTTATAGAGGGGGATATGGCCGCGGCTATCGTGGCGGTAGTTGGGCAACGGACTATCCCGACAGCGATTTAAACTTCTCTTTCCGTCTTCAACAATTGACTTCGATTGAAGTTAATCCTGACGGATTGGTACTCGAACTGACGGATCCGAAACTCTTCAATTATCCCTTCATCTACATTGTCGAGCCAGGCAGTCTGGTCTTCAGTGAAGAGGAGGTAAAGAGTCTCCGAAACTACCTGCTGAACGGTGGGTTTCTTATGGTTGATGATTTTTGGGGTGAAGATGAGTGGTATAATTTATATTATGAGATAAAGCGTGTTTTTCCCGAGCGCGAACCGGTTGAGCTGAGGCTGAGCCATCCGATATTTCATGCCGTATTTGATCTCAATGAAAAACCGCAAATTCCCAACATCCGCGCTGCTATAGAAGGTCGTGATTATGGTATCACCTGGGAGCGGCCTGACGCACAAATTCCTCATTACAAAGCCATCTATGACGACAAAGGCAGAATGATGGCAATTATCTGTCATAATACCGACTTAGGTGACGGCTGGGAACGAGAGGGGGAGGATGAGTGGTATTTTCGGGAGTTTTCAGAAAAGAAGGCATACCCGCTGGGTATCAATATAGTCTTTTACGCAATGACACATTGAAAGGAAAATAACTTTGGCGACTAAAACTTATGAATTTGAACGATGGGCTGTAGAACAAATCGGCAGGGCACGGCAGCGTATTGGTGCTGAACTTTCAAAGGTTATCATCGGCCAGGAAAATGTTATAGAGCACCTTATGATTGCGGTTCTTGCCGGTGGGCACTGTTTGATTACCGGAGCACCGGGTCTGGCAAAGACATTACTGGTCAAATCGCTCACACAACTGTTTAACTTAAAGTTTCAACGCATTCAGTTTACCCCTGACCTTATGCCTGCCGACATCACCGGAACTGAAATCCTCCAACAGACTGATGGAGAACGCAAGATGGTTTTCGTAAAGGGGCCTATCTTTGCAAATATGATTCTTGCCGACGAGATTAACCGCACGCCTCCGAAAACGCAGGCGGCCTTGCTTGAAGCGATGCAGGAATACCATGTAACCGCTGCCGGTGTATGCCATTCGATCATCAAGCCGTTCTTCGTCTTTGCGACACAAAATCCTATCGAGATGGAAGGCACCTATCCACTGCCTGAAGCGCAGCTCGACCGGTTTATGTTCAATGTCTGGATCGATTATCTGCCGGAAGATGACGAAGTGGAGGTCGTTCGCCGGACTACCACCGCAGAACCCGAACCTATCAAACAGGTGTTCACCGGAGAAGACCTGCAGCGGTTTCACGATGTAGTGCGCAAGGTCCCTGTGGCCGAAGATGTCGTGCGTTACTCTGTGAGAATCGCAGCAGCATCTCGCCCGAGTCCGGATAATTCGCTGGATTTTATAAATGAGTGGGTCACGTGGGGGGCCGGATTGCGTGCATCGCAATATATGGTGCTTGGTGCCAAGGCCAGAGCGCTGCTGTACAGCAGGTCGCATGTCAGTTTCGAGGATATTCGGGCAATGGCCTATCCGGTGCTTCGACACCGCATATTAATCAATTACCGTGCAGAAGCCGAGGGTGTAGTCATTGAAAACCTTGTCGATCGACTGCTTAAATCGGTCAGGGAAAGAGTCACCAAATGAAAGATAAAGCGGCAGAATCCGTCTTGGTGAACACTAATAGTAGTAACGCCGAAGGTATGATTGATCCGGTTTCACTGATGAGGATCAAGTCGATGGAGCTGCGCGCCAAGGTCATAGTCGAAGGATTCTGGAAGGGTATTCATCGAAGCCCCTATCATGGCTTTTCAGTCGAGTTTACCGAGTACCGCCAATACACTCTCGGTGACGACCCCCGCTATATTGACTGGCGGTTATATGCTCGCAGTGATAGATTTTACATCAAGAAATTCGAAGATGAGACGAACCTGCGCTGTCACCTGCTCCTTGACCACAGCCGGTCGATGGGCTATGGCTCCGGAGACTACACGAAGTCGCAATACGCAGGCACACTGGCCGCAACGTTGGCATATTTTCTCTTCACACAGGGTGACGCTGTCGGCCTGGCGACATTTGACGATCAAATCAGGCAATATTTGGTGCCTCGCAACCGGCCGGGTTATCTCCGCCGCCTGATGCTCACGCTGGAAGCTTCCCCACAGGGCAGTACGACCGATCTGGGTCCGCCGCTGCAATATGTCGCCGGGAGGTTGACAAGACGCAGCCTGATTGTGCTGATTTCTGATTTGCTAACCTCGATCGACCGGCTTGAAAAAGATTTGAGCTATTTGTGTGCTGGTGGCCATGATGTTGTGGTGTTTCATGTATTGGATCCGGCTGAGTTAAAATTTGACTTTAATTCACCGGCACTCTTTCAGGACATAGAGACAGGGCGTAATATGTACGTAAATCCGTCCGATGCCCAGACAGGTTACAAACGTATGCTTGAAAAACATCTGGCGGTAGCAAAGTCCATATGCCAAAACCTCGGGATCGATTACCACTTGTTCCCAACTGATCGTCCGTTCGATTTGGCCCTGCTGGATTTTCTGCAGGACCGAATGAGACGAAGAAAGCGTCTGAGATACAGAAGTAGTTCAAAAGGCAGGAATAAGGCATGAATTTCCTTTATCCATTATTTCTGGCGGGTATAGCTGCGGTCGCTTTGCCGATTATATTGCATATGATTCGACGCCACACACGCAAGCGCATAACGTTCAGCTCGTTGATGTTTTTGCGTACTTCAATACCGCGATTCAAGAATCGCACCCGTTTGGAAAACCTGCTGCTTTTAATTTTACGGTGTATAATACTATGTCTTCTTGCATTTAGCTTCTCGCGCCCGTTTTTCCCGCGTGAAGCTCCTCTGAGACAGGTCTCTCTCCGCAGGCGAATAGTTCTGTTAATCGATACCAGTGCATCCATGCGGCGTGTCGGAATTTGGGACCAGGCAATCAGCGAGGCACAGTCTGTGCTGGAGGATGTTAGCCAGCCTGACCGAGTATGCGTAATGAGCTTCGATCAGAGCACTAAAACACTGATAGGATTCGAACAATGGGCAGCGATGGAAACCGC
The DNA here is from genome assembly GCA_013202635.1 of Planctomycetota bacterium. Classification (GTDB taxonomy): domain Bacteria; phylum Planctomycetota; class Phycisphaerae; order Sedimentisphaerales; family Anaerobacaceae; genus NIOZ-UU13. The sequence continues at coordinate 224 of JABMRO010000531.1, read as the reverse complement.
CCGGCGAACTCCGGTCATAACAGAACAAATATCGGAACTCTCACCCGGTTGGGCCCTGACCAATCTCGGTAACGCCCTGGTCAGTGCGGCCGAAGCTATTGAAGATGACCGGGTCGATGACGGACAACAAACCAATACAATGAGCCAGGTGGTACTTATCAGCGACCTGCAAAAGGGCGGTAACCTTGAGGCGATGAACGCCTATGAATGGCCTCTAGAGACCG